>NZ_JAUBRM010000058.1:0-48701 GCF_036701905.1 Microcoleus sp. MON2_D5 | reverse complement strand
CTTACTTGCTCTCCATTTTTGGACACCATACCTAATTTACCACTATTTGAGCCTTAACTGAACCGTATTGAATTATATGTAACAAAACTGGTAACTTATTGTCAGAAAATATTTTAATACTATCTAAATATTTTTCCCGGACTAAAGCAGTAAAAATTTGGGATTAGTTGATTTTTTATGTCATTTATTTATACGATAAATCCAGGGTTGCATTGAAGAGAAGCTGGATTCTAATATTTTATAATTTAGATTACAGAATAGGGAATAACTGCTTTCCTAATGATTGCGATCTTGCATACAAATTCTTGGACGCAGAACCTAATTATGTAGGGCCGCACTGCACACCTTACCCCTTACTCATATAAATCTCGCGTTAAACCAATTTGTGCCTAAGCCATGATACAGTTGCATTCATGGTTTTTTAAAAGATTAGGTAAAAAACTTGCTCGCTATTTTGTGTCCGGTGGGATTTTGGGAATTTAATCTATTGTAGATAAAATGACCGATCGCGCGATCGAACTTTCGCCACAAAAATAGCAGACTTTGCCTTCGGGCTGTAAGCAGGTACAATTGCCAGTTATATTAACTGTATTGTCTCAAAGTAGAAATGATAAAGGTACGAGCATGGCATCCATCCGCGAGTTGCACCGACAACTGGTCAATAAAGAACGCTCTGCTGTGGAAATTACTCAAGAAACATTAGACCGAATTACCCAGCTAGAGCCGAAGTTGAAAAGCTTTCTGTGCGTTACGGCAGACAGCGCATTGGCGCAGGCCCATAAAGTGGATGCCCAAATCGCAGCCGGAGAGCAAATTGGCCTGTTGGCCGGCATCCCGATCGCCGTTAAAGACAATATGTGTACCGAGGGCGTTCCCACAACCTGCGCCTCTCGAATTTTGGAGAATTTTGTTCCTCCCTACGATGCAACCGTCGTCTCCAAACTCCAAGCAGCCGGTGCGGTGATTGTGGGTAAGGCGAATATGGACGAGTTTGCAATGGGGAGCTCGACAGAAACTTCTGCCTATCAAGTTACCGCGAATCCTTGGGACTTGGAGCGCGTGCCCGGAGGGTCTTCTGGCGGTTCTGCCGCAGCAGTGGCCGCTGGAGAATGCGTCGTGAGTTTGGGTTCGGATACTGGGGGCTCGATCCGCCAACCTGCTGCTTTTTGCGGGTTGGTGGGGCTGAAACCTACTTATGGGTTGGTTTCTCGCTACGGTTTGGTGGCCTATGCTTCTTCTCTCGATCAAATCGGACCCTTTGGCCGGACTGTTGAGGATACGGCTATTTTGTTGGGGGCGATCGCCGGTTACGATCCGAGAGATTCCACGAGTCTTAATGTCCCCATTCCTGACTACGCTCAAGCTTTAAGACCCAGTTTGCGACCGAAGGGTCAGATTAGAATTGGTGTAATTAAAGAAACTTTTGGTGTAGGGCTGGACTCGGGGGTTAAAGAAGCGGTTACTAAGGCGATCGAGCAATTTCAACAATTGGGCGCAGAAATTCAAGTCATTTCTTGTCCCCGCTTCCGCTACGGTTTGCCCACTTACTACATCATTGCTCCCTCGGAAGCTTCGGCAAATTTGGCGCGATATGATGGAGTCAAATACGGTTTCCGGTCTCCAGATCCCGATAATCTTTTGGATATGTATGCCAAAACCCGCTCTCAAGGGTTCGGTGCGGAAGTTAAACGCCGGATTGCGATCGGCACTTACGTATTGTCGGCTGGATATTACGATGCCTATTATCTAAAAGCTCAAAAAGTTCGGACTTTGATTAAAGAAGACTTTGAAAAAGCTTTTTCTCAAGTTGATGTTTTAGTCTGCCCCACTGCTCCTACTACCGCATTTAAGGCAGGCGAAAAATTCAATGACCCCCTGAGTATGTATTTGTCAGATTTGATGACTATTCCCGTGAATCTTGCTGGTTTGCCAGCTTTGAATTTGCCCTGCGGATTTGATGATAAAGGACTGCCCGTGGGTATACAACTGATTAGTAATGTTTTGCAAGAATCTCGGTTGTTTCAAGTGGCTCACGCTTACGAACAGTCTACGAATTGGCACTTACACCACCCGGAATTGCATTAATTTTTGAAAATCGGCGGAATGCTGCGGCGGAAGTTAGTAATCGATCTTGGCTAATTGTCTGAATTAATCATTTGCCATTAGCTTTTGAGCGATCTCTACTTTCCCGCGTGCTCTATCTATGAACAATTTGCTAGTATTCCTTTTGTCTAAATCGCTAATAGCTTTTGGGATAGTTTTTGCCGTTGCTTATTCTGCTGCTTGTGTATTCCTATTTGTAGCGCAAGGTAAGTTTATCTTTTTTCCTGCGCGGGCGATCGAAACTACGCCAGATGATTTTCAGTTGAAATATCAAGATGTCTCGCTGCCAATTCCAACTAAAACAGGCGCGGTGGACAGCGTGCACGGGTGGTGGATTCCTGCCTCGGAAAATCCCCCCAGCCCCCCCCTAGCAAGGGGTGGAGCCAGAAAGGGGGAGGCTGTTCCCTCTGTTAACACCGGAGACTCGGATACCCCCCCCAGCCCCCCCTTGCCAAGGGGGGGAGCTAGAGGAGTCGGAACGTCCCCGCAAAGTGAGAGACCGGCAGTCGCTCCGGTTCCCCCCCTTAACAAGGGGGGGTTAGGGGGGGTAGTTTTGTACCTGCACGGCAATGCTTCAAATGTGGGAGCAAATGTCGAACACGCTTATCGATTTCATCGATTAGGTTTTTCGGTATTTGTGATGGATTATCGTGGTTATGGAAAAAGCCAGGGCGATTTTCCGAGTGAATCTCAAGTTTATGAGGATGCTCAACTTGCTTGGGATTATTTGGTGAAACAGCGGGGGATTAACCCGAATCAAATTTATCTCTACGGTCATTCTTTGGGAGGGGCGATCGCGATCGATCTAGCCGTGCGCCACCCGGAGGCGGCGGGGTTAATCGTAGAAGGCTCTTTTACTTCGACGCGGGCGATGGTTAATTTCCAAAAAGGGCTGTTTTGGATGTTTCCGATAGATTTGTTGCTGACACAGCGGTTTGATTCTCTTTCAAAAGTCGATCGCCTGCAAATGCCCGTGCTGTTTATTCACGGGACTGCTGACAATGTAGTTCCTGTAGAAATGAGCAAAAAACTGTTTGATGCAGCACCTGAGCCCAAACAGCTTTACATAGTTCCTGAGGGAGGCCACACTAATGTGGCACAGATCGGGGGCGCAGAATATCTGCAAATACTGAGCCAATTTTTAGGTTCTTCAAAGTAGATAAAAGCTATTGGCGGTAACAGGTTAAGTTTGATATCTGTACCGCCTGCTCGCACTTCTAACACTACATATCTGAAGCGGAGCATTTATGGCGATGATACCGTTTAGTAAAACCTTAATACATTCAGCCACCAGTCATTCAAGGCATAGCAATAATTGCAGTAATTGTTCGTGCTTATCGCTGGTTCTTTCTTAACTTCGCAGCCTCGCCGAGATGTTTTTTGGTCGGGCATCCGGGCGCCGCAGAGATTGGCATCTGTGAGATTAGCTTTGTTTAATCTCGCATCCCTCAAGTCGGCAGATCTAAGGTCGGCACCGCTGAGATTTGCACCGCTTAAATCGGCTTCTTGGAGGTCTGCACCCCTGAGATTTGCACCGCTTAAATCGGCATTTCTCAGGTCGGTTCTACTTAGTTTAGCGGCGCTCAAATTACTGCATTTTAAATTAGCCAACTGGAGGGATGCGTCTCGAAGAAAACTCTCGCTGAGGTTGGCATTTTCTAAGTTTGCTCCCCTGATGTCGGCCCTGCTCAGGTCGGCGTTGCTGAGGTCGGCGTCAGCCAAAAAGGCGTTTCTCATGTTGGCGTTGTTTAAATTAGCTTCCATTAAGTCAGCGGCAGTCAAATCGGCATCAACTAAGTCGGCCCTGCTGAGAGTGGCGCGGCTCAAGGAAGCGCCAAACAAATCTGCACGGCTCAAGGAAGCGCCAAATAAGTCGCATCCGGGACATCCTCTGGTTTCTAGCAGCCGCTTGACTAGAGAGAGATTTTGAGCTTGCAAGGGAAGTGCAGCGCAAAATGGGAGTAGCATTATCGCTGCAGTCAGAATTTTCAGTTTGATTTTGGTCATAGTCTGGGTAAGTCCTGTAACTGCCTTTCATCACCGATTTGTCTGCTGGACTTACGTGCGGGGGACCAAAAACCCGGCTTCCTCGTTAATTCCTCGCTGTCAAACCCAATATTCTAAGCAGAAACTGGGTTGTTTGCGTAAGTCCTAGTCTAGTGGATGGACGTGACTCGACGGTGTAAGGTTCGATCGCGCTCACGGATATTACTTACGCGTTGGGGATGAAAGCCCGCACATCAAGGCTCCGTGGCAGCCAACGGCGAACGGCCGGAGGCGCTAAATGCCAGGGATTCGGGAGCTTGCGACGGCTGCGACAAGTGACCGACTCGGACAACGGATAAGTATTTGTCATCGATGCAGTTGGATTTTTCTGCCGAGGGCGATCGTTCTCCGTACAGGCGATAGGTAAATAAGCCAATTGGCTTAGACTCTTAAGACATATTGCTGATGCGCTGCCTTCTCTAAAAAAGATAGCATTTTTGTGTGATCCCCGAAAGAATACCGAGCAAGCAAGTATAAAAAAAATACCTGGTGTCTCGGCGGGTGGGAAAATTGGGTACAGCTAATACTTTCATACGAGGAAAATAGATGTCCAACAGCATAGATCAACTTGCAGAAGGCGGCAGGGGGATCAAACTCATGTGGCAGATTGCAGACGAGCTAAGTTACACCCGGACTCTCGACAATCGAAATTGTTTGTCGCTGACCAAAACTTACGAAGTAGAAAATCGCAATCGCTCCCAAAATATAAAAAAAGCTAGCGTTTTAGATGGGTTAATGAATTTATTAAACACCTGGGATTGGCAGACTGAAAAACAGCAGGAAGAAGATCTGCATGAAACTTGTATTCAACATATTAGCCTGCAAGTCAACACAGATGTCAATGCTTTAACCCAAGTTTTGTTGTGGTTTGAACAGTTGAAAGATCTATCGCTCCCCAATGAAGTGTGGTGGAACTTTCAGTTGGCTTTAGCCGAAGGTTTCACTAATGCAGTTCGCCACGCTCACAAAAATCTGCCAGTAGAAACTCCTGTTCAACTGGAAATTAGGGTGTTTAAGGGACGGTTGGAACTCAAAGTTTGGGATTGCGGCCCGTGTTTTGATTTTGATGCTAAGCTGAAGGAAATTCTGGCAGCAGATAGAAATAACGGCTTGGATTTAGAGGTTGTGAACGATACTTGCTTAATGCCTACCAGACAGAAAACTGTGGAACAGTCTCTATTTCTAATTGCTGGGTAGCTTGGGAGTGAGGGACAATTAACAGACTGGCACGGTGAAAAATGTGTTATGCTAAAAACGGTGTTAGGGGAAAAGTTATGGGTTTTGTCTCCGCGTGGGTGAGGGGTTTTGAATACTGCCGACCTGCTGCGGCTTGGTTTAAGAGCTATGGTCTTGGGTGACTCTATAGCGGTTCGATAGAAACGGGTGCATCTGTCTAATTAAATATTAAAAACTAAATATCAAAAGTTAAAAATTATTCACACTAATTTTTGAGCTTTTAATTTATCATAGTATCTGGTCGCTCGCCAATTACTAATGATTTCCAAAGAAACTTTATTTGTTCTGTCTCTATTCCCCTACTTGGGATTTCTCTGGTTTCTGACTCGCTCGGGAAAAACACCCCGTTTAGCTCTGATGGGATTTTACGGCACTCTCGTTTTTGTGGCTGTGACTATTCCCGCCGCAATTTACGCAAAAGTTGCCTACAACGAGTCACTAGCAAATGTCGATTGGCTGCACGGTTCTGCAGAACTATTCTTAACAATTGCCAATATTTTATTAGTTTTAGGCTTTAGAGAAGCGGTGATTAAAGCCAAAGCATCGTCACAGAAGGGCGGCGAGGAGCCAGAGTGTCTTTTAGATGGGGGAGAATAGCCGAGCTCATCTCAGTTTTGTATTTACTCTCCGCATAAATGCTCCAGAATAGCCGTAATTAACAGTTAACTGTTGACATACCAGTTTGTGAGCCGCCAAACGGCAAAATTTTAGGAAAGCATTAGAATATATGGAAACTCACATCAAGCACTTCTAGTGTCCTCACCTTGGTTTCTTGCCACGGGCTCAACCTGAGAGCCGAGATTTTGGGTTAAGAAAGCAAGTTTCTCAGGTATTATCGAGAATGGTGCTCTGGGCGTGAGTGGAAACAGACTACCATGTTGCTAAGTTTAGCTGTGGTGGGAATCTCCAGGCCGGAAAAAAGATGAGCTATTGCCTCAATCCCCATTGCCAAAAGCCGCAGAATGCTGACTCAACCAATTTTTGTCTGGCGTGCGGCTCTAAATTGCTACTGAAAGAGCGTTACCGCGCCATTCAACCTATCGGTGAAGGAACATTTGGCAGAACTTTTTTAGCTGTCGATGAAGATAGGTTGAAAACTCCCTGCGCCATCAAACAATTTTTCCCCCAAGTTCAAGAAAAAGCTGAATTAGAAAAGGCAACTGCACTGTTCAAACAAGAAGCTCATCGGTTGCACGAACTCGGAGAACACCCGCAGATTCCAAGTTTACTGGCTTCTTTTGAACAAGCCAAACGTCTGTATCTTGTGGAAGAGTTAATCGAGGGAAATAATTTGTTTCAGGAGTTGCAGCAGCGGGGAGCTTTTAGCGAGGAACAGATTTGGGAATTGTTAATCAATTTGTTGCCTGTTTTGCAATTTGTGCACGAGCAGCAGGTGATTCATCGAGATATTAAGCCGGAAAATATTGTGCGGAGAACTCCCCAAACCTTGTGGGCTGCGGCGGGATATAGCACCTCAACTCCTGGTAAAGGAAAAGGAGGGGCAAATTTACCTCAATCTTCTGCTGGTATGAAAGGGCTAATTGTCGCTGAATCTCCTGCTGTACAGGGGAAGGCCAGGGGGGGTCAGTTTGTGCTAGTAGATTTTGGAGTTGCTAAGCACATTACCGGCCTTTCTGAGGCGCAAACTGGGACGATAACTGGAACTGCAGGGTATGCGCCGATCGAACAAATTCGCAGCGGCAAGGCTTATCCGGCGAGCGACCTTTACAGTTTGGGCGTTACCTGCATTCACCTGCTAACTGGGGCGGTATTGAAGGATTTGTTCGATGCTTTGGAATGCAAATGGATTTGGCGATCGCACTTGGCGCAAAAAGGCATAAAAGTCAGCCAAAAATTAGCAACTATTTTGAATAAATTGCTCAAAGATTCGGTACGAGAGCGATATCAATCCGCTGCTGAAGTGTTGCAAGACTTGGTAAATTTTGGGCAATATCCCCGCTCTCAAATCAGTTATAATTCGCCCACAAAAATCGCTATTAATTCGCCAGTAACTAACTCGCAGCCAAATACAGCAACCGCCGTCTCGGCCGCGCCGCCCCAGAAGATTCATGTTGTGCCATCCGCTGGCAATCCGAGATTATTGTCGTCTAATAACTGGCGGTGCGAGCGCATTCTCCAGGGCCATTCAGCCCCGGTTAATGCTGTGGTTATTAATCCTCAAGGTAATATTCTCGCGAGCGCCAGCGACGATAAAACAATTAAGCTGTGGAACCTGCAAACAGGTGAATTCATCCATACTTTTTTCGGTCATTCCGCAACGGTTGATGCTGTGGCAATTAGCCCAGACGGGAGAATGCTGGTTAGCGGCAGTTTTGACAGAAAAGTTATTGAGTGGAAGCTGGATAAAAAGGCCATGATTCGCGAATTTTATAGCGATTTTGGTTCGCCGTACAGTCACCGCTACGGCTCCGTGTACTCGGTGGCTTTTAGTTGCGACTCGGGAGCGATTGCGAGTGCCAGCGGCGACCAGAGTATTAAATTGTGGAACCAGCGCAACGGAGAATTGGTTCAAAAACTTTCGGGACATTCTGATAAGGTTTTATCTGTTAGTTTTCGCCCTCAAAGTATGATGCTTGCCAGCGGCAGTGCTGACACAACTATCAAGATGTGGCTTGTAGGTATTGGGGAGAGTGTACGGACTTTTGTCGGTCATTCAGATTGGGTTTATGCGCTCGCATTTAGTCAAGATGGCAAGACGATTGTCAGTGGAAGTGCCGACACTACTGTTAAATTGTGGAATGCCGATACAGGGGAATTGATTAATACTTTGAGGGGGCATTCTGATGCGGTGATTTCGGTGGCGATTAGTCCAGAGCGCGAAATTATGGCTAGCGGCAGTCGAGACGGTACGGTTAAACTCTGGAACCTGGAAACAGGAGAATGTTTGTGCTCTCTTGCTGGGTGCAATCCGGTGGCTTTTAGTCCTGACGGTCAAACTTTAGTCACCGGTGGGGATGGCGGCGAAGTGTTAATTTGGCGCGCGTCTGTTTAGTTGGGCGAGATAAGTGACATACTTGTGAAGGCGATCGGTGTCAGTGTCCAGTAAACGACTGGCCCAAGAATGTACATTAAGTTGCGATCGCATTTCTCGAAACACCGCAGCATCCCCGCGATTGTCTAGAGGAAAAACCCAAGCATCAAATCCAGCCGACTTAAGACGGCTAACAGTTCCCTCGCCATCTTGCACCCACAATTGAGGGTTAATGCGAACGGGTTGACAGGAATATTCACCGACAACAATTCCCCCCACCGACACGCTAGCATCTTCTCCCCGATTGGAAAGTTCTTGCAAAATAGCTTTGAGGGAATTGAGTTTTTTGCCGTCTTGTATTTGCTGGGGTGTCAGCTTGACAATCACCATTTCTAAAACTTCGACAGGTTTTGTCGATCGTACAATGTTGACCGGTTGCGCCGCCCAAGAATTTTGTGTTTCCGGTTGCGCCGCCCAAGAGTTTTGTGTTTCCGGTTCCGTCGCCCAAGAGTTTTGTGTTTCCGGTTGAACCCTCTCGATTTCCTCTGTAACCTGTACTGTTTCCACCGGCTTTGCAGTGTCTACAATTATCTGAATTTCCTCCCCATCTTTCTCAATTTTTCCACTAATCTGTAAGATAGCATTCTCTACAATGTAAGGCTTCACTTGTTCGTAAGCCTTGGGGAACACAACAGCTTTTATTTGATGTGTCAAATCTTCTAATTGCAAAATTGCCATGGCATCGCCTTTTTTTGTCACTACCATTTTGATAGCGTTGAGCATGACAATAACTGATACCTTACCCTTTTTATCTGCTAGCTGTTCGAGAGTTACGACATCGGGAGCTGGGTTTACTTGCATGAGAAACTTCAGGGGATGTTCTGATACATAAAACCCAAGCAATTCTTTTTCTAAACGCAATTTTTCCTGTTTGTCATAATCTTGTACCAATTTAGATTTAGGTGCAGACTCATAGGTATTAACCGACTTACCAAAGCTATTCGTACCTAACAAGTCAAAGAGATTACCTTGGCCGCTTTCTCTATCTCTTTTGCGCTCTTGGGCCCATTTCATCACTCCTTCGAGGTCGTTTACTAATTGCTTGCGGTTGTTTTCAATTTTATCAAAAGCACCGCATTGAATTAATGCTTCTAAAGCGCGGCGGTTGACAGAATGGAGATTTACGCGATCGCACAAATCAGCCAGCGATTTAAACTTACCCCCTTCCTGCCTCGCTGCCAAAATATTTTCAATCGCCGATTCTCCCACATTTTTAACAGCAGAAATTCCAAACAAAATTTTATCTTTTGCAGAGCCCGTCATCTGTTTGGGCATTGGTGTAAAAGTAAGTTCCGAGCTATTAACATCGGGCGGCTCCACCTCAATACCCAGCTTGAGACAATTGGCAATATATTTCTGTACTTTATCCTGATCGCCCCTGTTAGCAGTCAGCAGTGCAGCCATGTATTCTAGAGGATAATTCGCCTTTAAATAGGCAGTTTGATAAGTGATATACGCATAGGCCATTGAATGGGATTTATTAAAACAGTATTCCGCAAATTGCAGCATCTGCGCGAACAGTTTCTCAGCAATTCTTTGACTGACTCCATTCTTAGTTGCACCGTCGATAAACGTTTCTTTTTGCTTCTGCATTTCATCAGCTTTCTTCTTGCCCATTGCACGCCGCAGCAAGTCAGCTTGCCCCAAAGAATAGCCCGCCAAATCTTGAGCCATCCGCATAATTTGCTCTTGAAAGCAAAGCGTTCCGTAAGTCTCTTTTAAAATCGGTTCTAATAGCGGATGATCGTACTCAACTGTTTTACCATGCTTGCAGTCAATAAACTGAGGAATCAAACCTGCATCCAGCGGCCCAGGTCGGTAAAGTGCCAAAATAGAAGAAATATCATCCAGACAGGAAGGTTTGAGTTTTTTCACTACATCCAGCATTCCAGAGGATTCTAACTGAAAAATACCTTCTAAATCTCCTCTTTCTAAAAGTCTATAAGTTTTATCTACATCATTTGGTAACTTTTTGATTCGGGCAAAAGTCTCTTGAGCTCTGCGCTCTATATCAGAAGGTAGCATTTCTGGATCTACAATTAGATTTTGGGTGTGCTTAATATAATCAACTGTTTTCTGGAGCGTTGTTAAATTTTTCAAGCCCAAAAAGTCCATTTTCAGCAGCCCCAAAAATTCCAAATCTTCCATGAAATATTGGGTAATTACAGCACCCTCATTATTTTTTTGCAGCGGTACAAGTTCATCCAACGGCTCTGAAGAAATTACCACACCGGCCGCGTGAACGCCATAGGTTTTGTTGGTTCCTTCAATGCGAATTGCCATGTCAATCCACTGACGAACTGGGACTTCGGTCCCTGTTTCTTCATTGATGCAAATTGTATTTTCATAGTTGTCTTTAAATTCCTGTGCCGGTGTGTCATCGGAAATCATCACTTTAAGTTTCTCCGGTTTTCCCCGGGACACGGGAATTAATTTTGCCATTTCGTCGGCTTTTTTGTAGGGAATACCTAACACCCTGCCAACATCTTTCAAGACAGCTTTTGATGTCATTCTGTTGAAAGTAATAATTTGCGCTACGCGGTCGCTACCATATTTTTCCGTAACGTATTTAATCATGTCGTCCCGCCTTTCTATGCAGAAATCGCTATCAATATCTGGCATTGATTTGCGTTCGGGATTGAGAAATCGCTCGAATAGTAGCCCGTGGTGTACGGGGTCTATATTGGTAATTTTGAGGACGTAGGCAACTAGAGAACCTGCGGCAGAACCGCGTCCGGGACCTACTGGAATATGATTGTCTCTAGCATATTTTATGTAGTCCCACACTACTAAAAAGTATTCTGAAAAGCCCATCTGCTGAAGCATTTTCAGTTCGTATTCTAGTCTTTGTTTGTAGACGGGGGGGATTTCATTTCTGGTGCGGGCTTTGAGGCGTTCTAAGAGCCCCAACCAGGATATTTCTTCTACATAAGTATCGGCTGTATGTTCTGGGGGAATTGGAATTGTGGGAATCCGAGCTTCTCCTGTGAGCTCGTATCTCGATACTTTATTTGCGACTTCTAGGGTATTTTCGATCGCCTCTTTGATTGTTTCATCATCCAAATGGTCTCGAAACAGTTGCGCCATCTCGTCTGCGGACTTCAAATACTCAGTGCCGCTGTAGCGCATCCGCTTGTCTTCTTCAATCAGTTTGTTGGTGTTAATGCAGAGTAAAGCATCGTGTGCTTCTACATCATTGCAGGAAATATAGTGAGAATCATTGGTGGCAATTATTTTAATCTTGAGTTCGCGGGCAATTTTGACGATTTCAACATTAACAATCCGGTCTTCCGGGGAACCGTGGTCTTGAATTTCTAAATAGTAATCTTCTCCAAATACTTCTTTATACCATGTGGCTACTTCACGGGCAGTATCTAGTTTGTTTTGCAGAATCATTTGCGGAACTTCGCCACCCAAACAAGCACTGGTGACAATTAAACCTTCGGAGTATTGTTTTAGCAGTTCCTTGTTGATGCAAGGGCGGGCAAAAATACCTCTTTCAGGCATTCCCTTTAAATGGGAAATTGTGGTGAGCTTGACAAGGTTTTTATAACCTTGGGTATTTTTAGCTAAAACAACTTGGTGGTATTTTCTTCTACCTCGAACTTTTACTTCTATGTCGCCGTTGACGACATACATTTCGTTGCCAATAATCGGCTTAATATTTTTATTTCGGCAAACTTTGATTAGCTCGATCGCGCCGTACATCACCCCGTGGTCTGTAAGGGCGATCGCGGGCATCCCCAATTCCACCGCCCGTTCTGCGAGCTGTTGTAGCTGAGAAGCCCCATCTAGTAAGCTATAATCGCTGTGAATGTGCAAACCAACGAAGGACATAGGGATTTAAAATATAAGATTTGAGAATTTAGATTTTACACCATTGGCGTGTCAAAGCGTAAAATAAAAAACAAAGCTTTATATCACTCTTGAGCTGGTTTGTGCTGGGGCTTCTAGAAGTTCAAAAGATGAGGTTGTCGCGGTATTGATGATTGAATGGGTAAATTATTCTCGATCGCGATCGAACTTTTACAAATTTGCTTGTTTCAAATAACCTTCCAAATCTTTAATCCGTTCTTGCGTCACTCTGGCCCTGCAATAACCGTAGGTAGAAGCAGCCAAAGAACCGCCTTCAAACTGCCCTTTTGCATAATCACAATTTTGATCTCGAAATGCGATCCAAGTACCCTGTGCCACAGTCAATCTCTGCTTTTGTCTACTGCTGATTTTTGCTTGCAGTTGCTGATATACTTGATTGAGCTTTCTGTCTGCAGCCTGAAACTCTTGACTGGAACAGACATTCATCTCTAGCGTGGTTTGAGGACTTTTGCAGTTAGGCTGTTGGGCGACTTGTACGGGAATGTTGCTGGCTTTGCTGGGAAGCAAAAATCCGGCTGTCAACAAAAGCAAACTCGCCGCAAATTTTACCCAAATAGTGCTATTTTTCACTAAGTTTCTCCCTTTTTTAATCTTTAATTTTCTCGGCTGGCTGAAACGATCGCCAAATCCACCAAGCCGCCGCCCACAGAGTAAAATTGCCGATGAGAGTCATCCCCGCTTGCAGGGTAACAATCCATTCTAGGGCGGGAGAGTTGTCAAAATAGTGCCATGTACAAGCACACATAGCGCTCACGAGAGCGGGCAGCATTGCGGCGGAAAGGGCCCACCAAGCTCGGTTTTGAGTGACTTCGCCGTAAGTCCAAATTAACCAGATGGCGGCAATCCACTCGATGACGCTAGAGATGTGAATAATCCAGGTGGGAATTGACAAAGCGTGCATTTTTTGTATTGTGAACGAAGATGAAAAATTTATCGATAACGAAGATAAAAGATTTATCTATCGGGACTTACGAAACTGTCATATAAAGTATGATGCGTCATACAATTTTAGATTAGCGATTTGAGATTTTATTAGATTTGCGATTTGAGCTGACTGATGACGTAAAGCCTTGAAGCTTGCTGACAGTAGCATTTTTTTGGTAGTAGGATCAAATCTCAAATATCAAAAAAATCTAAAATCTAAAATCTAAAATAGTTAGATTCCCCATCACAAACCAAGAAAAGAGTAGAAATGCGAGCAATTTTGTGCGGCTATTACGGTAAAGGCAACGGCGGCGACGAGGCGCTGTTGGCATCGCTACTGCAAATGTTACCAGATGGGGTGACGCCGATCGTCCTGTCTGGCAATCCTGTCGAGACAAATCAGCGGTACGGGGTAGCTGCGCGCGATCGCATGAATGCGTTCCAAGTTCTCGAAGCACTCCGCACCTCCGACGCCCTAATCTGGGGCGGCGGTAGTTTAATCCAAGACGCTACTAGCATTGCGAGCCCTTTCTATTATGGGGGTTTGATGGGATTAGCGCAGCGGATGGGCTTAAAAACAGTTGCCTGGGCCCAGGGAATTGGGCCTTTGAAGCGCGAAATGACTCGCAAGTTATCTCAGCGCTGTTTTGCTGGATGCACCGCCGTCAGCGTGCGCGATAAAGGTTCAGCTACTTTACTTGCAGATTGGCAAATTCCCTTTACTTTAGCGCCCGATCCCGTGTGGGCTTTGGAGAATTCTCCCGTGTCGGGTTTGTGGGATTTACCTGCGCCCAGAGTTGCTGTTTGTTTGCGTTCTCATCCTACACTAACTCCCGCTCGTTTGTCAATCTTAACTCAAGCTTTAGTTGACTTTCAAAAAGCAACTCGCACCTTAATTTTGCTGCTGCCTTTTCAAGCGTCTCACGACTTAGAAATTGCGAAACATTTGCACGAAGCCCTGCCCAAAACGAGCCGCATCCTCAGTTTAGAAGACCCCAGAAAATTGAAAGGAGTGTTCCGGGGAGTCGAAATGGCGATCGGGATGCGCTACCACAGTTTAATTATGGCAGCATCGGAAGAATGCCGCTGTTTTGCCCTCAGCTACGATCCCAAAGTTAGTCAATTGATGGACGAGTTAGAAATGCCGGGATACTTATTATCAGAATTGCCAGACGATCCTTATTTAATTAGCAAAACCTGGATGGAACACTATGCTAACGGCGACGCCTTATCTCCAGACAGGATAAAATTTATAGTAGAGCGATCGCTCTTTCACCGCGAAGTATTGCGAGCCGCGCTCCAGCAGTCTTAGTAATAGCAGTCTCAATAAGAGGTAAAATACCGTGGCAGTCAGTACAGTAGACTTAAAAATTACCTGGGAAAAATTGCCAGACGACTTCATTTTAGAGGAGCAACCTCTGCAAAATATAGACCAGCCCTTACTCGCTGCCGCCTTGCGGGAAATCTTAGAAATCGCAGGGCTAATTGTAACAGGAATATTAGTTGCCCCAAACATGGGAATTTGTGCAACAGTAGACAGCAAGCTAGTTATCAAATCTCCAGATTGGTTTTATGCCCGCAACGTACAGCCGCTTTCTAGTCAAGAAATTCGTCGCAGTTACACTCCCAACTTAGAAGGGGAAGTCCCGGCGATTGTCATGGAATTTTTGTCAGCTACTCCCAACGATGAATATTCAATAAAACCAACTTATCCCCCCGGCAAATGGTTTTTTTACGAGCAAGTATTGCGAGTGCCAATCTATACACTTTTTGAACCGACCGCCGGAGTTCTCGAAGTCTATCAGTTGAATTCGTCAGAAAGATATCAAGTACAGCAGCCGGATTCAAACAATCGTTATTGGATTGAAGGAATTGGATTATTTCTGGGGGTTTGGCAGGGAACAAAAGCTGAAAGAACGGGATATTGGTTGCGGTGGTGGGATGAGAGCGGAGAGATGTTATTGTGGGGAGCAGAGATGGTAGAAAGGGAACGGCAGCAAAGGGATATCGCTCAACAGCAAGCCGAACAAGAACGAGAACGCTCGGAAAGATTAGCCGCGCAATTAAGAGCAGCAGGCATTGAACCAGAAGCCTAATGCAATAATGAGGAATTTAAAATTGTCCCTTTGCAATTTAAGATTGTTCCTTAATTAAAAAGTATTGAACAACATGGCAAAAATCAATATTTATCGGCGTTAATTCACGTTAATCTGCCTTCATCAGCGGTTAAAAAATACATTCAGGAGACAGCAAAATTGGCAAGAGTAAGAGTGCGGGAACACGTCAATCCCCTATCAATTAGATATCAAGCATCTGCAAGTCCCCCGGATTGGACTAAAATCTATGCCGACTTAAATTTACCGCTGCATTTAGATATCGGCTGCGGCAGAGGACGGTTTTTGTGGCACATGGCGCAAATCCAAACAGACTGGAATTTTCTAGGATTAGAAATTCGGGAACCTCTGGTAGAAGAGGCGAATCTGTGGCGGGACGAAAAAGGCTTGACAAATTTGCACTATTTGTTTTGCAATGCGAATAGTTCTCTCAAACCAATTTTAGAAACTTTACCCGCCGGTATTTTGCAGCGGGTTAGCATTCAGTTTCCCGATCCCTGGTTCAAGAAAAAGCACCACAAACGGCGGGTGGTGCAGCAGGAATTAGTCGGCGAATTGGCAACTTATCTGGCAATTGGCGGCGAAGTTTTTATCCAGTCAGATATTGAGGAAGTAGAAAGGGAAATGTGCGATCGCTTTTCATCTCACCCTAGTTTTAAACGTCAAAACGGCGACAACTGGCTAGCAGAAAATCCCCTACCTGTTCCTACGGAAAGAGAAATTGCTACTCTGAAACGGGGCGAACCAGTTTATCGAGCACTCTATCAAAAATAATTCTAGCTTTTGCCAACTCACCTTTGTTATAAATGTTATAACTTACATCTTGCACCTTGGTTAGGAACAGGCAAGATGCCTGTCCCACAAAACTTAATTTTCTTGTGGAACGGGCATCTTGCACCTTGGTTAGGAACAGGCAAGATGCCTGTTCCACAAAACTTAATTTTCTTGTGGAACGGGCATCTTGCCCGTTAAGAGAAGAATTATTTCTAGCTTAAACCCAAGACGGCAGCCACATCCGAATTTTCCATTCCAGTTGCGACAAAGGCAGTCCCAAATACATAGGCATCCAGAAAATAAAAGCACCCAAAATCAGAAAAATAATTGTTACCCCCATCCCTCGGAGTCGAGTTTGAGGGCTGTGCAGCCACCTGTCAACCCACCACGCAAGTGCTAAGGCTGCAAACACAGAACAGCCCATATAATGGTACAAAAATATGCAGCGAGTCACCTTCACCCAAGGCAGCAAATTAGCGGCCCAATTAACTATTAAATATAACCCCAGCCACATTTCAGCAGTCGGCGGAAACAAAATCGGTCGCTGCTGTTCTATCGTGTCAACAGAAGCCTCGCTGCGCGTTTGCAGCCACACCAAAATCCGGTGAACTAAAACTCCTATTACTAGCAGTAAAGCTAAGGTTGACAGCCACCAAAGCAATGGGTTTCCCATTGCGTGAACGTCAAAAATTGCCTGAGTTGCACCTTCAGGTAAAGGTGGCAAAACCGGATCTGGTTGGGCATTGCTGCTAGCAGTTTTGTAGAAGTAAACTATGGGGCGCAGCATCAAAGGCCAACTGTACCACGTGGAACAGTAAGGATGTACATCTGGGCCGCTTTTAATCCGCTGGTGATAAGTCAAAATTTCCGTTTGCATCTGCCAGAAATTGGGAGTTGGATTAAAGTACAGGTGAGGAATCCAAGAGATGCTGTAAACTAGAATAGGAATAATAGCTAGACTTAAGCAGAGTTCTATAAAATTGAGTTTAGTCAGTTTTTGTACTGGACTTTCGGCAGGAATTAGAGGTGAATCTACCTCGCGGCTTTGTTCTTCATTTCCTCTGTTACCCTGGATCAAACGAACTGCCCAAGCACAGATTAAAATTAGATAAGTACCGAAAAGAAACCACAATCCGTTCCATTTGATAGCCGCAGATGCGCCGAAACCTATTCCGGCGAGTACCAGCCAGAGCCAGCGCTTTTTGCCTTCTGCTTCTACGGCTTTTAAAATAAATAACTGACCTAAAATTCCAAATAAAACCAGATAAATGTTGTTCAGCGCGTAGCGAGACTCAACTAAAAACAGACCGTCGCAGGCAGCAAAAAAAGCAGCAAGAAAAGCGTAACTGTGGCGCCGAACTAGCTGATAAGCTAGCGCTCCCACAACTAGGGGAATAAAGGAACCTGTGAGAGCATTCAGCCAGCGGTAATCCCAAGGGGAAAGCAGGGAACCTGCCATACTGTTGACGGCAGTTTTTCCGAAGGGAAGATGAGTGCCGATCGCAATTCCGATCGCAATTATGTACTGGCTCAGAGGCGGGTGAGCGTTGAAAAAGGGAGTTTTGGTGAGATAATTGTTGGCAAATTTAGCGTAGTAAACCTCGTCAAATACTAAGGTGTTAAATCGCTCCAGTTCCCAAAAGCGTAGGGTTAAGGATAGGAGGAACACAGCGAACATTCCTAAGCAAAAAACTAAAGTATATCTGTTGAATTGTTTTTTGTTGGTTTTCATAAAACAGCAGTAAATAGTAAATGCTAGATTTGAGGGCGATCGCTAATTTAAAAATACTGAGTTGAGAATAGCGTAAAAATTACAATTATGACTTTTAACCTTCGCGGAGGCAAATCCGATGCGGGCGATCGCGCTTGGAGGGTGCGGCGCTACGTGCAGCGGCGCGAGGGCACAATATGCCCCCGATGTAACCGGCACGCAGTCTGGGAAAGCGCACCTGATAAGCTGCGATCGACTATGATAGCGGTTAACAAGGTCTGGTTTAAGGGATGTTTATGAATCTCAGGCTATGGGTTTGGGGGATAGCTGTAGGTGCGAGTATCCTGCTAGGAGTCCCGGCGGTAGCTGCACCGAGTGTTATAAAAATTAGCCAAGGGGTATCGCAGCAGGGAGGGGGAAACCCGGCGGCGGCGGCTGCTGAAAGAGCCTTGACAGAAGGGGTGCAAATGTTTCAGCAGGGGACGGCGGAATCTTTAAGAAAAGCGATCGCTAAGCTTGAAGAAGCATTAAAGCTGTATCGAGAAGCGGGCGACTCTTCAGCACAAGCTGTTAGTCTCCTGGTTCTTGGCAGAGTCTACGATGATTTGGGAGAAAAACAGAAATCCCTAGAGTATTACAGCCAGTCCCTTCCCCTGTTTCGGGCAGTAGGCGATCGCGGTGGGGAAGCTACTACCCTCAACAACATCGGCAAAGTCTACGATGAATTGGGAGAAAAACAGAAAGCGCTAGAGTATTACAGCCAGTCCCTTCCCCTGAGTCGGGCAATAGGCGATCGCACACAGGAAGCTCGCACCCTCACAAACATCGGCGCTGTCTACTCAGCATTGGGAGAAAAACAGAAATCTCTAGAGTATTACAGCCAGTCGCTTCCCCTGTTTCGAGCAGTAGGCGAGCGCGGTGGGGAAGCCACCACCCTCAACAATATCGGCAGTGTCTACTCAGATTTGGGAGAAAAACAGAAAGCGCTAGAGTATTACAGCCAGTCGCTTCCCCTGAGTCGGGAAATAGGCGATCGCAAACAGGAAGCTCGCACCCTCAACAACATCGGCAGTGTCTACTCAGATTTAGGAGAAAAACAGAAAGCGCTAGAGTATTACAGCCAGTCGCTTCCCCTGAGTCGGGAAATAGGCGATCGCAATGGAGAAGCCGTCACCCTCATCGGCATCGGCGCTGTCTACTCAGCATTGGGAGAAAAACAGAAAGCACTAGAGTATTACAGCCAGTCGCTTCCCCTGAGTCGGGCAATAGGCGATCGCACACAGGAAGCTCGCACCCTCATCAACATCGGCAGTGTCTACTCAGATTTGGGAGAAAAACAGAAATCCCTAGAGTATTACAACCAGTCCCTTCCCCTGTATCGAGCAGTAGGCGATCGCAGTGGGGAAGCTAGCACGCTCAACAATATCGGCTTAGTCTACTCAGATTTGGGAGAAAAACAGAAAGCGCTAGAGTATTTCAGTCAGTCCCTTCCCCTGAGTCGGGCAATAGGCGATCCACAGGAAGCTCGCACGCTCAACAATATCGGCTTAGTCTACTCTGATTTGGGAGAAAAACAGAAAGCAAGAGAGTATTACAACCAGTCGCTTCCCCTGTATCGAGCAGTAGGCGACCGCAATGGAGAAGCTACCACCCTCAACAATATCGGCTTAGTCTACTTAGATTTGGGAGAAAAACAAAAAGCGCTAGAGTATTACACTCAGTCGCTTCCCCTGTATCGAGCAGTAGGCGATCGCAGTGGAGAAGCTACCACCCTCAACAACATCGGCAGTGTCTACTCAGATTTGGAAGAAAAACAGAAAGCGCTAGAGTATTACAGCCAGTCGCTTCCCCTGTATCGGGCTGTGGGCGATCGCCGAGGGGAAGCTCGCACCCTCAACAACATCGGCAGTGTCTACTCAGATTTGGAAGAAAAACAGAAAGCGCTAGAGTATTACAGCCAGTCACTTCCCCTAAGTCGCGCAGTAGGCGATCGCAGTGGAGAAGCCAACAACCTCAGCAACATAGCTTATGCAAAACGTGAGCAAGGCAATCTCACGGAAGCCCTCACTAACATTGAAGCCTCCCTCAAAATTATTGAAAGCCTCCGCACCAAAATTGCCAGCCCTGAACTCCGCACCTCATACTTTGCCACCGTACAAAACTATTACCAGTTCTACATTGACCTGTTAATGCAACTGCACAAAACGCAACCCAGATCTGGTTATGATACCAAAGCCTTTGAAGCCAGCGAACGTTCCCGCGCCCGCAGTCTCCTCGAACTTCTGCAAGAAGCAAATGCCGATATTCGCCAAAATGTCGCCCCTGAATTATTGCAGCGAGAACGCAGTTTGCAACAGCAACTCGATGCCCTTGAAAAACGGCGCGTCGAAGTTCTCAATCGCCCCAAGTACACTCCCACCCAAGAAGCAGAATTAGAACAACAACGGCAAACTTTAATCGCACAATATCAGGACATTCAAACACAAATCCGCGCTACTAGCCCCCGGTACGCAGCCCTCACCCAACCGCAACCCCTAACCCTGGCACAAATTCAACAACAAATCCTCGATGAGAATACAATTTTACTCCAGTATTCTTTAGGAAAAGAGCGCAGCTATCTCTGGGCTGTCACCAAAACCAGCATCACCAGTTATGAATTACCAAAAGCTGCCGCAATCGAGACAACTGCCAGAAAATTCCGCAATGCTGTCACCGCTCCAACTTCCCGAAACAGCCCCAATCAAGTCGCCCAAGCCAACGATGCTATCAGTCAAATGATCTTACAGCCCGCAGCAGCACAACTAGCTCAAAAGCGCCTGCTGATTGTTGGCGATGGCGTTCTCAATTACCTCCCCTTTGCTGCCCTCTCGCTCCCTGGAAAATCCGGTGAAAATGGGAATCCGCCTTTAATAGTAGACCATGAAATCGTGCTGCTGCCTTCAGCTTCCACCTTGGGAATATTAAGACAAAACTACAGTGACAGACAACCTCCTACTCGGACTTTAGCGATTCTCGCCGATCCAGTTTTTAGCCCGGAAGATGAACGAGTCAAAAACCAGTCAACCGCAACTAATCTGCAAGCAATAGAATCAGTAAACCCCGGTTTAAGCCGCTCTGGTCGCGCCAATAACTTACAGTTGAGCCGTTTAAAATTCACTCGCCAAGAAGCTCAAATCATTCAAGCGTTAGTTCCTGCCAATTCTCGCACCGAATCTTTGGATTTTGAAGCCAGCCGCGCCGTCGCAACCAGCCCGAATTTAAGCCAATATAAAATCGTTCATTTTGCCACTCACGGTTTAGCGAATAGCGCTCATCCGGAACTGTCAGGAATCATCTTGTCGCTAGTAGATGAAAAGGGAAATCCCTTAAACGGATTCCTGCGACTTACTGATATTTTCAATCTCAAATTAGCAGCAAATTTAGTAGTTTTAAGTGCCTGCCAAACCGGAATGGGGCAGATAGTTCAAGGCGAGGGCATGGTAGGATTAACACGGGGATTTATGTATGCAGGGGCTCAGCGAGTGGTGGTGAGTTTGTGGAGTGTGGACGATGAAGGAACGGCTAAGTTAATGTCGAGTTTCTATCAGGGAATGCTGCAAAAAGGGTTAACGCCAGCAGCAGCATTGAGGGCGGCACAACTGGAAATGTGGAAGCAGGAAGAGTGGAAGTCTCCCTATTATTGGGCGGCTTTTACGCTTCAGGGGGAATGGCGATAAATTTTATGAAAAAAACCAGCATTAATTCCAATTCCGGGCGAGTGTAAGTCTGGCGAGAACTTTTTGCGGTGAATCTGGATACCAAAAAAAAGCGGCTCCGCTTGTCGCAGAACCGCCGTCACAGAGGATGAAAAATCAAAACTTAACGCACAGCGCCCTGTACTGAAGGTGATTCAATTGTTTTCATGAAGTACAGCTTCACTAATTGCCAGCCGTTCGACAGATACAAAGGCAATTTTTGGAAGAACTGCAAGAATTTCGGAGTATTAGAAGCAACAATTGCGGTCAACTTCTGATTGTTCTTGAGGCAAACATCCAGCCGTTCATAAAACTCGGGATTGTTCACGTCCAGCATCACCGGGAATACGCGACCTGCTGTTTCGTTGGTCTTTTTAATCACTTCAATGTCGTATTCGCGAGCATCGAGACCGAGCGATCGATAAAAACCGGCGCGCTGGATATCATTGAGATACATTGTCGCGAACACTGACAGCAAGAAGAAACGGCACCAAAGCTTAGCGCGCCAATCATTCAACATCTGAGGCTGAGCTCTCATCACCGCATCAAAGAAATCTCCGTGGCGGTTTTCATCTTGGCACCAATTTTCAAAGAATCGGAAAATCGGATAAATCTGGTCTTCAGGATGCGCTTTTAAGTGCTGATAAATCGTGATGTAGCGCCAATAACCGATCTTTTCAGACAAGTAAGTCGCGTAGAAAATAAACTTCGGCTTAAAGAATGTGTAACTGCGGCTCTTTGTCAAGAAACCCAAATCCAGGGACAAATTAAAGTCCGAGAGAGCTTTGTTGAGGAATCCGGCGTGCCGCGCTTCGTCGCGGGACATCAGCAAGAAACCTTCGGCCAGCAGTGGATTTTTGTCCTTGAGCTTGCGTGCCAATTCTTTGTAGAGCAAGAAGCCAGAAAACTCAGCGGTGCAAGAGCGTTCCAGAAACTCAATGAACAACTGGCGCTTTTCGCCGTCGATGTGTTCCCAAGATTGCTCGAACTCGGCATCACGCACGAAGTGGTTGCGGTTGTAGTCAACGCGGAACTCTTCAATAATTGCTTTTAGTTCGGCTTCATTTACCGAGATGTCCATTTTGGCCATCTCGTCAAAGTCTGTTGTGTAAAATCTCGGCGTGAGAATAGTTTCTTTGGCTGGGGCTTTCACTCCCGGCCGCAGTTCTTCAAAAGTGGGTTTTTTGAGGGAATCTACCATATTTTTATTGGATTTCTGCTTATAACTACTCGCTTGTTTCCATTGTCGGGTACTGCGGGCGATCGCGCTCGTGTATGTCCGGCCAGCGCTGGCGGCGCGCTTGCTTTGGCGCTCGGTTTGGCGCTCCCTGTGGAATCCAGGTCTAAGCTGCTGTAATTTCCACGCCCTCCAGTTTACCAAGCTCTCGCCCGCGCAAATATGTTGCTGGCGTTAAGAATTGCTACGCAAAATTACTCATGGGCTTCCAGACAGAAGGTATTGGGAAACCAAATTCTGCCTTTTGTCAGTTTATTAGGTTACCACACAAATAAATTCCCATGTCAAGCTGTTTAAACACCGCATAGAAAGTACAAAATGTATAGAGGGACTCCAATTCTAGAATAATCAGGCAGGACGGTCAGAAAATGAGCAATTTAGGTGTTAGTTACCTTTTATGGGCAGCTTGTTTTTTCGGCCCCTTCGGACTCCACCGCCTCTACAACGGCAAAATTGGTACGGGTTTGCTGTGGCTGTTTACCTTTGGTTTGTTTGGGTTTGGGCAATTGTTTGACTTGCTGCTGCTGCCGAACATGGTGGACGAACACCATGCCAGTCTCAGGGGCAAACTCGGCGTATCTCGCGAAGGTATACCGCTATATCCCAGCAGCGGGGCGATCGCCGCGACATACCCCAAGCCAACTCCAGACCAGTTAGGGGTTAAACTCCTGAAGGCAGCTTATACCAAGAACGGAAGATTATCTGTCACCCAAGGGGTGATGGCAACCGGCGCTACTTTTGCCGAAGTGGAAGAGGCTTTCACGGCAATGCTCAAAACCGGTTATGTGAGTATCGAGAACGATGCCGTAACTGGCGTCGTGATCTACCACTTTCACGAACTTTAGCTGCTGCGGGTGCGTTACCTAGGGGATTTTGTCTATTTTTCCAGAAGCTAATCGCTGACGCACCCTACTACTGGATATTGCTTACCGAGGAGTTGTTGCGGTTTTTCGAGTAAGCATTGCCGACAAAATCGGCTAGAATGTTTGTTTGTCTCTATAAGCAAGCAGAAAGTATTTAGCGTCATGGCAGTCCCTAAGAAGAAAACCTCCAAATCCAAGAAGAATATGCGTAAGGCCACATGGAAGCGCAAAGCTGTAGTGGCAGCTCAGAAAGCTCTGTCTATGGGCAAATCTGTTCTGACTGGGCGTTCCAACAGCTTCGTGTATCCCGGCAATGAAGAAGAGGAGGAAGAATAGAAACGGAATACCGGGCATAGGGCGAACCCGATGCCCGATCGATCAATCCTTTTTTGCTGTTGGTAAAATCAGCATGGCATCGCCAAAGGAATAAAAGCGGTACTGTTGCTCGATCGCTTCTCGGTACAAATCCAACAGCCGAGGCCTTCCAATCATCGCACTTATCATCATCATCAAAGTAGAGCGGGGCAAGTGAAAATTGGTAATCATCCCCTCTACAACCCGCCACTTGTAGCCCGGGTAGATAAACAAATTGGTCGGGCCGCAAAAAGGTTGCAAGGAAAAATCGCCACTGGCGGCGGCCGCTCCCTCTAAAGCTCGCACTGCTGTGGTACCCACGGCAATGATCCGCCCGCCTCTGGCTTGAGTTTCCCGGATTTTCTCAACGGTGACGGGGGGTACTTCCACCCATTCGCCGTGCATTTTGTGAGCCGTCACGTCTGCCACCTCCACGGGGCGAAACGTCCCTACTCCGACGTGTAAGGTGACAAAAGTTTTTTCTATTCCCCGCTGTTCCAAGCGGCTGAACAATTCTTCGGTGAAGTGCAGGCCTGCTGTGGGGGCAGCCACGGCCCCAAGCCTCTCGGCATAAACAGTCTGGTACTGTTCCGCTGAAGCTTGGGAATTTTCGATGTAGGGCGGCAGGGGTATGTGGCCGTATTCGTCCAAAAACTTCGCCAGATTCTCATCTGTGGGGATATCAAACTCTAACAGCCGTCCCCCTGTTGCGTCGTCCCTCTCTATAACTGTTGCAGTCAATCGACGACGATGCGGCATCGTGGCATCGGGAAGGCAACAGCAAGAAGCTGTGGTCGAGTCCTCACAGGCACGGGCGATGGGCTCAAACTCAATTTTTGCTCCCAACTTTAAGCGTTTCCCCGGTTTAACCAAAGCCAGCCAACAGTTGTGCTGCCGTTCTTCCATCAACAATATCTCCACAGCCGGGCCGTTGGGTTTGTGCCCGTAGAGCCTCGCTGGCAGCACGCGGGTGTTGTTCAGTACCAGCAAGTCGCCTGGTTGCAGTAAATCGGGTAAATCCCTAAAAATCCGGTGTTGGTGGCTGCTGGGAGAATCTACAGCCAGCAAGCGAGAACTGTCCCTCGGCACTACGGGATTTTGGGCAATGCGTGAGGGCGGAAGTTCGTAGTCGTAGCCGTCCAAAGACCAGTCCATCTCTGTCATCAAGTGAATTCCTGTGCGATCGATCTGTCAACTGGGTAACAAATTGGGTAAAAACCCCCATCCAAAGTCGGGTGCTTTTCCCCTTGTGGTCGCGGGTATAGCCCGCGAGGATAGAGGTGTAGCATCAGCTTTGCTCATAAGGATCGTTATGGAATACCTCTACTACATCGCCAATACTAGCCTTACTCTGAGAGTCGTGGATTACCTACGCACGGCTCATCATCTTCCTTTGCAATTTATCACTGTTATTCACCAAATTGACGGCTGGGTGGTAAAGGTGAAAATGAGCCAATATTTAACTCCAGAAATGCACGGGGATTTTCGGGCTTTTATGAACGAACTCGGGATTCCTTACGATCCTGAAATTCGCTTGCAAATGGCGCTTTGGAGCTTGGAAACCGGACAGTCGCCGCTTAGCGTGATGCGCCGCTACCAGGTGGCAGTGGTTTGTCACGGCAGCCCTGACCGCAAAGAAATTGAAGCGTTTCGCCAGCAGTTTGTCAAGGGTCTGGGATATTGCCCGGAAACTCTCGCCTAGATTGCTACGCATATAAATTAACTGTGATGACAGAACAGGAGAGGGAGAGAATGGCAAAGCGGGAGAAGATTTAACGCTTTTTTCAGATCTGTTAAAGCTCAAGAGAGAAATGCGCGACAGCCTAGGCAAGTTAACAATTAAAAATTACCTAGTGGCATTGCTTTGAGATTTTACCCTCTAAATTTTAATTATATATTTTTAATTGCTAAAAGCCGAGCGAATGTATTCTTGCAGGGTGAGTCGGTAGTTTCCTGCAACGGCGGATTGAGGGTTCGCTGCTGTTAATGGTGGTAATATTTGGTTAGTGTTTTGTTGTGAAGGTTCGCACCTGACTAAAGCGACATCAAAGCGACAATAATTATTGGCTAAATCTGGATAAGTGCTTAAAAATATTTCTGCTGTTTGCCAAAGTTTGGCTTGTTTTGTGGTAGTAACAGCCAACATTCCACCAGCATCCCAATTTCCCCGGCGGCGAGTTTTCACCTCTACAAATGCTAATGTTTGGGAATGGGGAATGGGGAATGGGGAATGGGGAATGGGGAATGGGGAATTTTCGTTACCTCTGTTAATTTCGCTTTCTTCATCTCTTCCGAGTGCGATGATGTCAATCTCTCCCCAGCGACAGTGCCACTGTCGGTGCAGGATTTCCCAACCTTGCTGCTGCAACCAGTCGGCGACTAAGTTTTCTCCCAATGTGCCAATATCCCGAGAGTTTGGGGATTGGGGGGAATAGGAGTCAGCCGTCGCTAACGGGCGATCGCGCTTTCTGGTAGAATTCAATTCTGAACTGTCACGACTGCCCATTAGCTTGAACTTGTATGATGATTTCTCGAATTCGCCAAGATCGCAAAAATATTTATACTTTCTGGCTGAGTTTTGTTATTTTAGCAGTAATTGCCGCTGGGGCGATCGGTATTAATCCCGCACCGGCTTTCGCTTTGGATCACGACAAAGAAATCCTAGTCGGCGCTGATTTTACCGGGCAAGTTCTGACTGACGACAGTTTTAATAAAGCCAATCTTCGCAACAGCAATTTTACCAATGCAGATTTGCGGGGCGTCAGCTTTTTTGCGGCCAATATGGAAGAAGCAAATTTAGAAGGCGCTAATTTCACGGGTGCTACTTTAGATTTAGCTCGCATGATGAAAGCAAATTTAACTAATGCTATCCTTGAGGGAGCTTTCGCTTACAACACCAGGCTGGAAGGAGCTATCATTGACGGTGCAGATTTTACGGATACACTGCTGCGAGACGATATGATAGAAAAACTTTGTAAAGTGGCAAAAGGTACTAATCCCGTGACTGGTAGAGATACTCGCGAAACTCTTTTTTGCGATTATTAAAGGGGTCGTTGAATAAAGGAATAAAGTCCTTAGTACAAACAGGTTTGTAGTAAGGACTTTATTACTTATCTCAGTTAAAACAATGTAACCGCAGGCAAGCTTCCAACATCTATCGAACGAGTCATCCCCAATCTAAAATCTAAAATCTCAAAGGGTATTAGCCCCAAGGCACAGATGTTAAATCGTAAAAATTAACTTGACGCAGCCGCTCTAATTCCTTGAGCCATTCTTGTTCGGCACAGAATAGTTGGTGATATTCTATAGCCTCTTCGCCACTGCTAGCGGCCTTGGCTTTTTCCCACATATTGAGTGCAATTCGGCGGCGCTTCATGCTGATAATTTGCTCGATACAGGCGAGGGCAGATCTAATTACTAGAGGTGCGCGATAAACGTTTCTTTCTGAGAACTCGTTTAAGTGAAATAAATGCGAGATTTGATTTAGTTGATTCGGATATTCAATGAAGCTATCTTGCAATTTCAATATTAACTCTGAAGGCGCTACTTGTAAAGACATTTTGTGCAATATTTCTGAATTCACAATCTGGTGCCACAAAAATCTGTGGTGAGAAAGGCTAAACTGCAGGTCTCTAGCTTCTATTGCTTCTCTGACATCTTGGCGATATTCGGGACAGTGCAAATATATCTGCAATAATTGCGCTTCTGCTTCTTCTAAAAGACTGCGGGCTACGGCAGATAAGCTGGATTGTGAATTTTTATTTTCGCCGGTTGCACGCTGCTTTTTATATTGTTTGTTCGGCTTCAGCTTGTTTCTAATTAACAGGGGCATTGTTAAAGATTCGTCTTGACTCTGCCGCTTTGCCCAATCGCTGACTACTTGATTGAGCAAGTTTTCAGCGATCATTTTTGTGAGTCTAAAATCTCCTTTACTGAGAATTTCGGCGCACTTTTGCAGGTAATGTGCTAGCTGATTGTCGTCCGTGATATTGGTTAATAAATTAATGATTTTTTTTGTTACTTGCTGGGAAGTATCGGCTTGCTTCAAATCTTGATTGACGAGCATTTGTTGCAGTTGCCAGTCGAGCCACAACGGAGCATTTTCGAGCAATTCTCGATATTGTTCTGGGGAGTATGTTTTGAGGTATTCGTCGGCATCTTTGCCGTCGGGAATGTTGAGTACCCGCAGTTGCACTTCTCCTTGATAAGCGAGTTTTTCTATTTCTCCAATTGCGCGTTCTGCTGCTTGAGTTCCTGCTTTGTCGGCGTCGAAGTTGAGGATAATTTGTTTGGAGTCAGTGTACCGCAATAACTGCCGCACTTGGTTTAAACTTAAGGCTGTGCCGAGGGAAGCGACGGCGTTGGAGATGCCGGCGGCATGAAGTGCGATCGCATCAAAGTACCCCTCTACAACCACTGCGCGATCGGCTTTGCTAATGGCTGTTTTCGCTGTATCTAAGGCGAATAAAGTTTTGCCTTTGTCGAACAGTTCTGTTTCGGGAGAATTGAGGTATTTCGGCTGTTCGTCGCCGAGAGCTCTGCCGCCGAAACCGATGACTCTGCCTTGGGTGTCGCGAATGGGAATCATAATCCGATTGCGGAAGCGATCGTAATAACCGCTGCCGCCATTTTTTCGGGGTACAATTAATCCCGCTTGTTCGACTAACTGCGCTGGATAGTTTTTCTGTTCTACTAAATAACTGTAAAGTGCTTCCCAACCTTGGGGTGCATAACCTAATTGAAATTGTTGGATAGTTTCTTCGCTGAGCTGGCGCTCTGATTTGAGATATGCTAAGGGTTCTTCTCCTTGGGTTTGCCGCAAAGCGTGTTCGTAAAAGTTGGCTGTTAGTGCTGAGATTTCATAGAGTTGTTCCCTCAGAGAAATTTGGCGCTGCAATTCTTGTCGGTGTTCCGGTTCTACAGTTTTGACGGGAACTTGATAATTTTTAGCTAATTCTAATACTACTTCGCTGAAAGGGCGTTTCTCCAATTCCATGAGGAACTTAAAAGCATTGCCGCCTGCACCGCAGCCGAAACAATAATACATTTGTTTGCCGGGACTGACGGTAAAGCTGGGAGATTTTTCATCGTGAAAAGGACACAAACCTACAAATTCTTTGCCGCGTTTTCGCAACACGACGCGGCCGGAAATGACATCTACTATGTCGGCTCTTTGTTTAACTTCTTCGATTGTTTCTGGATGCAGCCGAGGAACTTGCATAGGACGATTTTAGGGAAATTGAAAGTATAGCGGAAGGAAGAAGGAAGAAGGAAGAACGAAGAAGGAAGAAGACCCTTCAGCTTTGCGATCGGATAAACAGAAGGAAGAAGGAAGAAAAGCTAGGGTTTTAGCAAGTGAGAAAGTGTGAAGCGTCCTAGGGATTGCTATATGTTTATTGGGAGCGATCGCACTTTAGTAAAGCACAAAACTGACTTTCAGGACTTGCACATAAAAACTCAATCGTTCCGGTTTTTTGTACCAGGGTTCCTCGCGGTTAATATGTGTTTTGTTAAAAAAACGGTTTCTCCGTAAGGCATAACTTTATTGTAAGATATTTACACTAACTGTAAGGAGCATCGAAAATAATGCGAATTTTAATGATGGGCGGTACTCGGTTTATCGGGGTTTATCTTACTAAGATTTTAGCAGCACAAGGGCATGAAGTGGTGTTGTTTAACCGGGGCAACAAGCCTGTACCGGTTGCGGGCGTAAAACAGATTCAGGGCGATCGCACAAATGTAGAACAACTGCAAGAAAAGTTATCGACGGTCGAGTTTGACGCCGTTTTTGACAACAACGGCCGCGAACTCAGCGATACACAGGCTTTAGCTGAAATATTTAAAGGGCGGGTGCAGCACTTTGTTTACATGAGCTCTGCGGGAGTTTATTTGAAGTCGGATCAAATGCCTCATATCGAAGGGGACGCTACTGATCCTAAAAGCCGGCATTTGGGTAAATGCGAAACCGAAAATTACTTGGCCGCATCGGGTTTGCCTTGGACTTCGATTCGCCCGACTTACATTTACGGCCCCCAAAATTATAACGATTTAGAGGCTTGGTTTTTCGATCGCATTGTGCGCGATCGACCGATTCCGATTCCCGGTAACGGAATGCACTTCACGCAGTTGGGGCACTGTCAGGATTTGGCTAAAGCAATGGCGGCGGTTTTGGGCAACGCAAGGGCGATCGGGCAAATTTACAACGTTTCGGGCGATCGATTTGTCACCTTTGACGGTTTAGCACGCGCCTGCATTCAAGCCGCAGGCAAATCTCCTGATGCTATTAAGATTGTACACTACGATCCGAAACAATTTGACTTCGGCAAAAAGAAAGCTTTTCCGATGAGATTGCAGCACTTTTTCGCTTCAGTTAATAAAGCTGTCACCGATCTTAACTGGCAGCCGGAATTTGACTTACTTTCTGGATTGAAAGATTCTTTTCAGAATGATTATGTAGTTTCGGGACGCGACAAAGCTGAGATAGATTTTTCAGTCGATGATGAAATTTTGAAATCGGTTCAAAGTTAAGTTAGAGTGGGAGCATCCCCATGCCAGCAAAAATCTAGAACCCCACCCTAACCCTCCCCTTACTAAGGGGAGGGAACAAGAAAGAAAGCAAACAGACTGTCACAGTAAAGTTCGCACCGCGCACCTTACATCAAAACCAAAGATAGCTACTTAGAGGGGATCGCAAAACTCAACAACGACACGTCTGTTTTAATTATTGAAATTCAAGTTCTAAATCGGCCGGCATTAGACCAGCTAGCTTTTTACAATACAGCAAAAACTGATGGAACTAAATTAATGATTGAACAACTGCACAAGGGATTTCACCATAAAATTGATTGTAGTGAAATTCAAACTCCCCAGTTGCGGTTCGACCAATTAAAAAATTTAGAGGGGTCATGTTAGAATTTGCAAATGCGGAAGATGTGACAGCTTGGTTGGAAGCTAATTCTCCAAAGGACTAGGAAATATTAGGTGAATTTCATGCTTGGAATAACACTCAGCAATCGCTACAGTATTATCCGTCACTTGGGAGGCGGCGGATTTGCTCAAACTTATTTAGCTGAAGATAAGCAGCTACCAGGCAATCACCTCTGCGTCGTCAAGCAGCTTAAACCTCACGCAACAGATCCCGAAACTCTAAAGGTAGCAAGACGTTTATTTGATACCGAAGCACAAGTTTTGTACAAATTGGGAAATCACGATCGCATTCCCCGACTTTTTGCTTTTTTTGAAGAGAATCAAGAGTTTTACCTCGTTCAAGAATTTATAGAAGGTCACGATTTAAGTCAAGAAATTACGCCCGCTTCTCCTGGAAATGCGGGAGTCATGCAGGAAGATGCAGTCATTTGTATATTGCAGGAACTTCTCGAAATTTTAGACTTTGTACACCAGCAAAATGTGATTCACCGCGATGTCAATCCTCGTAATATTCTCCGCAGAGATAGAGATGGAAAATTAGTTTTAATTGACTTCGGCGCAGTCAAAGAAATTACTACTCAAATCACCACTCCTCAGCCCAAGAATAGCTTGAGTGTGAGCATTGGTACTCCCGGTTATATGCCCAGCGAACAATCTCACGGCAACCCAAAACTCAGCAGCGATATCTATGCCGTCGGTGCGATCGCAATTCAGTTCCTCACGGGTATAAATCCTCACCAAATGCCAAAAAACCCCGATACAGAGGAAATTATTTGGCAGGACAAAACATCAGTCAGTCCTGAATTTGCGAAGATTTTAGATAAGATGGTAAAGTACGATTTTCGCCAACGTTATTCTAGTGCCGGCGAAACCCTGCAAGCTATTAAAGAATTGAAAAATTCTTTCAGCGGTACAGTTCCTGTATTGCCTCCGGTTGCTGCTGCGAATAAGCCTGTAAAAACCCGAAAAAAACTGTATTTAAAAATATTGTCGATCGCCAGTTTAATTGGCATCAGTATTATAGCATCAATTTATGGTGTAAATACTTTTAATTCTGCCAATGCAACTGACCTGTACAACCGAGGCAATACTCTTTACAATTTAAGTCGATTTGAAGAAGCTCTGGCCGCTTACGAGCGAGCAATAAATCTCAGGCCGGACTACGCGGAAGTTTGGCAGGAAAAAGCCAAAACTTTATATAAATTGAAAAAATACCAAGAATCGCAGTCAGCTTATGATAAAGCCATAGAATTAAAGCCGGAATACTTGGAAGCTTGGACGGGACGCGGTTATGCTTTGGATAAGTTGCAAGAGTCTCAAGAGGCGATCGCATCTTTTGATAACGCTTTGAAAATCCAGCCCGACTATGCCGCAGCGTGGGAAGGTAGAGGCGATGTTCTATTAGATTCGCAGCGGTACGAAGAAGCGATCGCTTCCTACGAAAAATCCGTAGAATTTCAGCCTAACTTGTACCGTGCTTGGTACAATCGCGGACAAGCTTACCAAAAATTAAAACAGTACGATCGAGCCGTCGAATCCTATCAAAAAGCAGTTGAAATCAAATTCGACAATTATGAAGCTTGGTACAATTTAGGCAATGTTTTCCTAGAAGTGAACAAAAATCAAGAAGCTTTTGAAGCCTACGAAAAAGCCGTGCGGTTTCAGCCAAAATTTTATCAAGCCTGGTACAGTAAAGGCATCGCTTTGCTGAAAATGCGGAGGCATGAAGAAGCGGTAGAAGCTTACGAAAAAGCTGTTAAATTAAAACCGGATTATTATCAAGCGTGGTACAATTTAGGTTGGTCATATCACGAATTACGCAAGTACGAACAAGCAATTGAGTGTTACAACAGAGCCTTAGACTTAAACCCGAAAGAATATCAAGCGTGGTACAATAGAGGCAATGCCCAGTACAATTTGAAACGGTATGAAGATGCGATCGTCTCTTACAATGAAGCCGTTTATGTCAAGCAAGACTACTCGGAAGCCTGGTACAGCCGCGGCAATGCACTTGTGGCGGTAAAAAGATACGAAGATGCGATCGCCTCCTATGACAAAGCAATTCGCTACAAACCGGATTACGGAGCGGCAATGGAAGCAAAAAAGCGGGCAGAAAGTCAGCTAGGAAGCAGCCCGCTAGAATCCCAACCACAACAATAATTGTTATTAGTCCCCCTCTGCTAGGACGAGGGGCAAGTGTAGTAGCGATTTCAAGATCCGAACGATCGTGGGGGTAGGTTATCTTTTAGCGAACAGCGGGAGCAATTACGGTAACTCGGCGGCTGTCTACTAACATCGGCCAAAAACCTCGATCGCTCAATGCTTTTACCGCAGCAGTAGCGGCGTTTTGATCCGTTGTATAAGCGATGAATAAAAAGGGACGCTGGCCGTAGGAAGCTAAGCCGACTTGCGTGCCTAATGCTTGCCTGACTTGGGCGGCTAATTCCGGTTGGTTGAAGTAATCTACTAACACTGCATAACCAGGGCCCAGGGGTCGGGGATTGAAGGCAAGATTGCCCGTTGAAGGATTGGTGATTGGTGCAAAACCTGGTGCTGGCTGAGGGTTGTAGACTGGCAAATTTTGGGGTAGTGCCGCTGCGGGCGATCGTACTACGTAAGCTTGTAATCCGACAACATCTTCGATGTATTTAACCCAATCGCTGGCGATTTGCGAGTCCCGAAAGCCGCCAACTCGCGTCACCGTGTCGTTGATGTACCGACAAACTGTGTTGTTAGTATTTCCAGGGAAAGAGCGTTTTGCTCTTTCTTGCTGTTCGGGTGTTGGGGTGACAATTAACAGTAGATATTCATCGGACTGGGGCGGTTGGCAGCTCGACTGAGCTTTAACAGAGCTCGATAAAATTGTCAATACCAAAAGGGCGATCGAAGTAGCAGAAAATAGGGGGAGGGACAAAATATATTTGTACAATTTACCCCTAATTGTTGTTAGTTTTGTTGTCGAATATTTGGCTACTTTTTTCATGCGGGCTGTAGGGATGCGAGGGCATCGGGAATAGTTGGTGATGGTGCTTGAAATTCACCTGTCAGTACATATTCTAATCGCAGTTTCAACCAGGTGATGAAGACAGGATCGGTAGAAATAATAGCGGCGGCTGGCTGAGGGCATTTTGCTTTAACTTCTGCCATTGTCGGTGCTTCTAGGAAAGCCGGCTGTTTGACCAACCAGAAGTCTATTTGTTTTTCTTGTTCGTTGTAGTTGCGAGTTCTTTCTTTAAACACTTCATCTAGGGCTTCTTCTTCTAGCAAAAAGCGTTGGCTGGCTAAAACGTAGTAGTAGGTTTGCATTTTTGTCGTTTGTTAGGGGTTGACGGTTAGCGGTTAATGCCGCCTGTACCGGCCAGTTTTGCTGGTCAGGGGCGGGTTTGCCGAGTTGCGGTCGTTGGAGAGTTCTAGACTCTTGTGCCGTTTACTTTACCTTATTTGCTGTCATCTTGGGTAGATGCAGAGCAAGTCGCCTCAGAAAAATCTTTGGTGGTGAGAGTTGGGGGAGTTGTGAGAGTTGCGAGAGTTGCGGCTTGTTTGGGGATTTGGGCGATTATTTTTCGGGCTGGTGATTTTCGGGAAAATTTAGGTGACAATAGGAAATTAGATGGAATTGCACGTTGAATAATTACCAATTATTGAGACAATCTGGGGCTGTTAAACCTCATTGGGAGTGGTTTGCATATGAAAACACTTCGGACAGTTTTTGATTGGGAACCCTAAAAAAAGGCTTTCATGGTGATCAATGTGCTCGCGGGAAAATCACGGGTTTGTGGCTACTACCTAAAAACTGTCCTAACTATTGTATTAAAAATGTAAAATGTGTGGATTGATTTCCTCTCGCCGGAATAGCCATCGCCCCGCTGGCACTTCCCCCATCCACCAAAAGCGATCGCCCTCCGCCCCTGCTCAAATAAGCTCAACAAATCAGCTAAATTTGTTGCCCACGTATTGCAGCCAAAGGCTAAACTAATCTAAGCTTTACCATAAAATTTTCTCCCCTTCATGAACATCGCTTATTTAGTCAACCAATATCCCAAAGTCAGCCACAGCTTTGTCCGCAGAGAAGTGCTAGCCGTTGAAAATTGCGGCATGAAAGTCGCACGTTATTCTATCCGATCCTGCGAGTCTGAACTCGTTGATGGGGCCGACAAACTAGAGCAAGAGTTGACTAAAGTAATCTTAGGAGTTGGTGTACAGGGGTTAGCGTGGGGTTTGCTGCGCGTTGCCGCAACTAGACCCATGCGGTTCATCGAAGCTGTGCGGTTAATGTTCAAAGTTGGCTGGCACTCGGAACGGGGGATTTTGCTGCATCTAGCTTATTTAGCAGAAGCTTGCATTCTTTTAAATTGGTTTGCAGAATCCGGTACAGCACACGTTCACGCTCACTTCGGGACAAATTCCACAACAGTCGCAATGCTGTGCCGCGTGCTTGGCGGCCCGACTTACAGTTTCACCGTTCACGGCCCTGAAGAATTCGATAAAGCGACACTTCTTTCCTTAGACGAAAAAATTAAGCGATCGACCTTTGTAGCAGCAGTTAGTTCCTTCGGTAAAAGCCAGCTTTTTCGGTGGTGCGATCGCACTTTTTGGTCAAAAATTCACGTCATACACTGCGGCGTAGATGCCGCATTTTTAGCTGCACCCTACGTCCCCATACCCGCAGCGCCCCGCTTAGCTTGCGTTGGGCGACTCAGCGAACAAAAAGGTCATTTGTTGTTGCTAGAAGCTGCTAACTTGCTAGCAGTTCAAGGCTTAGAGTTTAAGTTGGTACTCGTAGGAGACGGGCCGCTGCGATCGGATATTGAAAAGCAGATTCTGCAACTCGGCCTCCAAAATCATATAGAAATTACCGGCTGGGCCAGTGGCGATCGAGTTCAGCAAGAGATTTTAGCTTCACGCGCAATGGTATTGCCGAGTTTTGCTGAAGGTTTGCCCGTCGTAATTATGGAAGCCCTCGCTCTCAATCGGCCCGTAATTAGCACATATGTTGCTGGCATCCCGGAGCTCGTAGAACCCGGTGTTTGCGGTTGGTTAGTTCCTCCCGGTTCCGCAGAAGCATTAGCGGTAGCGATGCGCGCAGTATTGGAAGCACCTTTAGAAAAGCTAGAACAAATGGGGAAAACTGGAGCCGAGAGAGTTGCTCAACAACACAATGTTGATTTAGAGGCAAAAAAATTAGTCGCGCTGTTTGAGAGTGCTATTAAGCCGTGATTAAAAAAGTAGTAAGGCAATGCTGTTTCCCTACCCCAAAATAATCATTAGACCCCCTCGGATGTAACTCTCGCCCTATTAATGGTAGGGAAACGGCACTGCCGTTTCCTGACTGTGGGTAATATTAATTCCGATGCCACCGGATTTGATATAACAAGGGCGAGCATGATGCCTATCCCATAATAAAATTCATTCTTTGTGGAACAGGCATCTTGCCTGTTTATTTAATTAAAACGACCTACTTACAAAATTTTTAAGGAATAGGAACAGATCGCAATAATCGATCGACAATTGCCTTAGCCCTCCTTCCCCCCGCCGGAATCAAACGGTGAGACAGTACGTGCGGCGCCACATACTTAACATCATCATCAGTAGCAAAATCCCGGCCCTCCATAAATGCCAAAGCCTGGGACGCCCGGTGCAAAGCCACCGCACCGCGGGGACTCACCCCCAGAGTAATCTCCTCATCTTCCCGCGTCGATCGCACCAAATCTACCATATACTGTTTCAACGAGCCTTCCACCTTCACAGCAGCGCACAACCGGCGCAATTCCTGCACTTCTTCCAAAGAAATACAAGGCTGCAAATCTTCAACAGCAAAAGTATCAGAAAGCCGTTCCAACATTTGCAACTCTTCCAACGCAGCGGGATAGCCCAAAGTCAAAGACAAAGTAAACCGATCCATCTGGGCTTCCGGTAGCGGAAAAGTGCCTTGATATTCGATCGGGTTCTGAGTCGCAATCACAAAAAACGGCGTCGGAACATTCCGAGAAACTCCATCTACTGTCACCTGCTTTTCTTCCATCACTTCCAGCAAAGCTGACTGAGTTCGCGGCGTCGCCCGATTGATTTCATCGGCAAGCAAAACATTAGCAAAAACTGGCCCGGGCAAAAACTCAAACTCTCCGCTGCGCGGATTCCAAATATTAGTACCGGTGATATCCGTCGGCAACAAATCGGGAGTACACTGAATCCGCTGAAACTTCCCATCGATCGATCGCGCCAAAGACTTCGCCAGCAGCGTTTTTCCCACACCGGGCACGTCTTCCAGCAGCGCGTGCCCCCCCGAAAGCACGGCTACCAGCACCAAGCGAATAGCATCCGCTTTGCCGACCATAGTTTTGCCTAGATTTTGTTTGAGCCGTTCAATATGTTGTCTCATATCCCTGATTGCTAATTGCTAATTGCTAATTGTGAATCAAACATCAAATTGCCAAAATCTTGAGTCTTTGCCTTGCGGACTGCGGATTTGTACAACTAGAATTTAGTCTGACTCATCTTGCACCATTTTTAAAACCGATCGCCCGTTCTAGATCACATAATTATTAGACTTTAGCAGTTAATACGCTTCTAGCAATATCGCAATCTGCCTGAATTTGAGTTTTGAGAGCATCCAGAGAAGCGAATTTTTGTTCGGGTCGCAAAAACTCTACCAAACTCGCGCTCAAGGTTTGACCGTACAAATCCCCAGACCAATCTAACAGGTGAACTTCCACAGTGGGTTGCAGCCCGTCTACCGTCGGGCGGCAGCCAACATTCATCACCCCATTGACAAAAGATAAATTTGATGCTGCGCCGGGAATTAGAGATTTGGGATTTTCCCGCTGATAGGAAGAACTTTCCTCTTTCATCTTTTCCCATCCATGCTTCAGCGAGACTCGCACCGCGTAAACGCCAAAACGTGGCAAAAATTTTTCCGGCGGCAGTTCGATATTAGCAGTAGGAAATCCGATCGTCCTGCCCAGCCGCTGTCCGCCAACCACAGATCCCACCAAACTGTAAGGTCGCCCCAGCAACTGATTCGCTCTTCTGAGGTCGCCGGATGCCAGACCTTCGCGGATTGCAGAACTGCTGATCCGATCGCCCTCACCGCAATTGTGGAGGGGTACAAGAGCAACATCAATACCGTAACCCGAGGCGATCGACTGTAAATCCACAGCCGTCCCAGCGCGTCCCCGTCCAAACCGAAAATCAACCCCCACACTAATTCGACTCGCTTTTAGTTGCCGCACCAAAATTTCCTCGACAAACTCACAAGCAGTCAAGGCCGCCAATTCTCGATCGAACGGCAGCAGCACAAGTTGCTCGACGCCCATTGCTTCGAGCAATTCTACCTTTTCTGCCAGAGGCGTCAGCAGTTTTTTCTGTTGACCAGTAAAGAATTCTTGCGGGTGCGGATCGAATGTCACCACAGTGCCGTAAAGCCGATCGACCCCATCAGAATCGCGACCAGAGAGGCTGTTGCCGTCGGCCCTAGGGCCTATCAAACCCTCGAAATTATGGCTGCTGCCAGCTCGATCGGGCGGTGCTGCTGAGTCGTTGTAGCAGGTCGCCGGAGGTTCGCTTTCCAAATTTTCATCTCTGCCAGCGTTGGAGCGCAAGTTTGGCCCCGACGCAAGAATCGTCGCAGAATTTTGCTCAGGCGATCGATTTAAAATTGGCTGCACGACTTGTCGATGCCCTAGGTGCAAACCATCAAAGTTTCCCAAGGCAACAGAAGTAGGAGTCAGAGCAGCGGTACAAGAAGAAGTTACCCACACGCTTAAAATTTTGACATACTTAGCCAGATTGCGATCGCCAGTCGATGTTAGATTTTAGATTTTAGATTTTAGATTTGACTCCACAGATAAATCTGGAAGCTTGAACTAGGGTCTAAACTTTTTGGTTTTCCACGACAGGAGTACGTGGCACGGTATCCGTCCTTGAGTGAGGTCAGCCCTCGCTTAAATTTCAGATTTCACCGATCATCGAGATTTCAGAACCATCTGACAAGCTCAAATCCCTCAGACAGACACTTGAGGCGCTTGCACCGACGCTTCAGACAAATCGTTATCAGGAGGCAGCAATTGTAACGACAAACCTTCCCGCGCCATCAAACTATTCGGGAACCTTTGAGCCACTTGTTCTCCCACCCTGTCTAAAAACTCGTCATTGTGCAGCGGGTCGTGGTGAAAAATCACCAACTTTTTGACATTAGCAGCCTTTGCCACCTTCACCGCTTCCTGCCAAGTCGAATGTCCCCAGCCGACCTTGCTGCTCTTCTCCGCATAATACTCCTCATCGGTATAAGTAGCGTCGTAGATCAGCACGTCAGCATCCTGAGCCAAATACACCACATTTTCGTCTAAACGATCGGGAAAATGTTCGGTATCAGTCACATAAGCAGCCGAATACCCCCGCCAGTTTACGCGGTAGCCTATAGCTTCCCCGGGATGGTTCAACAAAGCAGTTTCCACCTTAATATCTCCGATTTCCAGCGGTTGGCCCACTTCTATATCGTTAAATTTCAGGTCTGCCCCCATAATTTGCAGGGGCACCGGAAAATTGGGGTGCAGCATCTGGTCGTGGAGCCGCTGCTGGATAGTAGCCTTATTAGGAGCAATAGCCCCATAGATGTGAAAACAATTGCCCGGAATAAAAGCTGGGACAAAAAATGGGAATCCTTGAATGTGATCCCAGTGAGAGTGAGTAAAAAACATATGAGCTTTTACGGGCATCTGGGAAAGGAGAGTTTGTCCCAAAACCCGCAATCCAGTACCACCATCGAAAATTAGGCGACTGTCACCCACTCGCATTTCTACACAGGGCGTGTTGCCCCCGTAACGTACTGTTTCTGCCCCGGGAGACGCTATGCTACCTCTAACGCCCCAGAAGTGAACCGTGAATTGGTTTTGCATACTAGACATGGGTTTTCTTGCAAGATTGTTCCGGCGAGTTATCGGTAAGGTGTTTACATATTAGTCAGGGCTTTACCATCAAACCCAAGTTCTTTGACGGTCGAGTTCCCCACTTGTTGGAAGTGCCCAGAGTCTCGCTCATCGCGAGAATGCAAAACTGTTGGGCTTGACAACTGAGCAATAAATTACAAGGTAGACTCATCAAGTCTCGATCGTAACTATTCTTTTCCTCTCTCCACTAGCCTAACCTTCGCAGACACACTTTGGGGCCGCAGTTCTGTATGAGTTTGGTCAAAAGCCGCTGTTTTTCCAGCCTCCGCACTTGCCGAACACGATCGCGCGGTCGGTTGCTTGCCTTGCTGCGTTACGGGTTTGAACCCGGATGAGGGCCTTCCTGCTATCTAGTCGGGTTGAGGGATCATAATAGGCAGGTGGCGGGGCTGTTTTACCCCGATATCTGCCGGATCTTGCCCGATCGGGCGTAAAGGCGCCTCTACAATAATGACGGTTAATTTACCCGACTTGAGATGCTCCCGCCATTTAACCCCTGCCCAAGAGCATCAGGGACTCCTTTTTACCAGAACCCGGTTGAATTAACTCAACTCCCATTAATTCAAAAATCTTAGCAGTTTAAGAAGGCTTCTGCTATTAATTATCAACCAATACTGTCTGGATTCTCGGCCCGCCCAGAGGCTGCGGTTCGTCCCGCTAGCGGTCAAGCTGAACCCAGCCTCATCTGACACCGGGGTAGCAGCGAGAGTCCGGGCCTGGGGGCAAAAGGCTAAATTTTCGTCGTGCATTTCTTGGCGGGCGAATTGAATCACTCAAAATTCACGTATTTTCTGAGTGAAATTAAAAAAATTAGTTTTTTTGCTGCCATCAGGTTAACTCCGAGCGACCTTCTGTCTCAAGAGTGATGCAAAAATATTTGCTGTTAACCTGTGGTGCTTTTCTCCAAAATCTTCAATAGCTCTATTTTTGGTAAGGATTTCTCGCAATTCGGCGCGGTTGCGGTACTCGCCACGGGTTTAAATTTCCGGTATCATAGAGTCTTAGACTCTTGTTTGCCGAGAATCTAAATCAGTGCTAAAAACGCCTGGATAACTTTAAGTTATTTTTCAAAAAAGTCAGTATGAATCAAGTTAAAAAAACTACAACCAAGCTGAATAGATCGCCTGTGAAAGTGTCCGATCGCACTTTGGAACTCGGTAATCTCCCCTTGAGCGACCTGTCTGTAGAAATGACTGATGGTCAAGCTTTGAGCCAATTTAGTTCGGACGATCGCTCGCCGGGAACCCCAACAGCCACAGGCCGGACTGCCGAAACAATGCGCCGGAGGGCAGATGGCAAGAGCGAGTCGGCCCGGTCGCCTGTGGTTTCTACTGCGTTTCTCAAGTGGCTGCTAGAGAGTTTGACTCGATCGAAAGGTTGGCTGGCAGTTGTCACGCTAGCAGCATTTTGGGGGTTGTGGAACAGTGAGTTACTGTTTTCCACAGGCCTGGGGATAGCAGCGATGATGCTGGTTTACCGAGGGCAGTCGTGGGACTGGCAATTGCTGCGAGCAAAAGGCGAGCAATTTTGGGAGGGCCCGAACCGCCGATTTGTTTTAGCGGTGGGTACGGGCGGCATTGCTACCTTGGGCGCTTACATGAGTTTTGCGATTTGGGCTGACTCCGAGAGCCACTGGATGGCTTTGAACCTGATTTTGCAGAATTTGGGCACGATCGCTATTGCAGGGCTGTTGCTGCGGCCAGGGTTGAGTCTGGGGGCCGCAAAAGATGAAGTGGCGCTCGATCGCATCTTGGCGGATTTGACTGATGCTGACCCCGTGAAGCGTTTGATTGCAGTGCGGCAAATGACCGATTTGGTGAATAAGGGTGGGTTTGGCCCTGTGAGTTCCGTCAAAAGTTCGATCGCCCGTTCCCGCGCTGCCGAGTGCTTTCGCCTGATGCTGAGTCGGGAACCAGAAGCTTTAGTCCGCAATGCCCTTCTCGAAGGTTTGCAGACTTGGGACGCTACTTATGGCTTTGCTCTAAAATCCAAAAATCAAGTCATCGACTACTAGCTGACCGTCAAAAGCGTAAAAAGTAATTCGATGAATATTCGGAGCTTTTACGCGCAGGGGAGCTCTAGGGGCGATCGGAGAATTAGACCCGACTAGATTGGGCGCCGGCATTTCATCCTGAACAATTGCGTTGCCGTCAATGTCACAAGCAGATAAAACAGTTCGTCGCGAACTGGTGACCAGTCCTGACACGCTGCGAACTGGATACTTAAAACTTACTTCTATCAGTCCGCTTTTGGGGGCCCCCATTAACACTGTTGCCGCAGATCCCGTAAAAAATGCTGGGTTTGAAGGTTGGATGGCGACGGCATTGCTAAAAGTCACCCCCCAATGTGCAAACTGATGTTCTACTACTTCAAAGCATTTCAAGTCTTCTAAAGCTACGCGGACGATCGCCGGTACCGTGGCGCGCGATCGCACCTCTGACCCTGCGCCTGAGCGTTCTGGAATGGCAACAAAAGACTTTTTGCCGTTTAAATCCATGCTTCGACAGGCTGTATCAAATTCTGCAAACCCGTCAGATTGAAGACTTTTCGCATCAACCATAAAACCCTCGCGATCCCGTTTCCTGAGCAGTTGCATTTTTAGTAGACCTCCCTGAGATTAGTTGTTTCTTGTGTTTTGGAATTGATAACGGCGAGGCCCGTGATTGCCAAACCTGCAATTAGGAATCGAAACCCCATCGCCCGCCCTCCAACAAAGACTTTCGACCTCAAAAGCCACTGCTCCGCAAAATATCGTGATTAATGATTTGTGATTGGCGAGCGTCTGCCAACCTGCCTCCTGCCTGAAAGCGAGTTCTAATACTCCTCCTTTCCGAGCGTCTGCTTTCCGGCTTGGCGAACAGACTTTATTTCGTTGAGGGGTCTTACCCATCATTTTGCTATTATCTCCGATCGGCGGTAGTTTGCAAGGCTAAGGATAACTACACAGGCGAATTGCCCAAATCGCAAAACTTACTTGCTGTCTGTAGTTTCACGCTTCACCTGTACTAAAATAGATTTAAATCATTACTCAATCTTTACAAAAACGCCACCAGCTTTGCAAGTTTTTTAAACAAAGACGGGGCGGCTCAAAAGAATCTAAAATATAACAGCGATTGAGGTTAATTTATGCTTGTGCCCCTCGGCTTCGGTCAGCGCTCAATAGTTACTTCTCTCGGCAGAATGGTTTACTACACTGCTGAAAAAATGCCTTGGATGGGGTTGCCGACCTCAACTTCGGAAAATCAACCAAACTTAGTATTTTTTCACGGTTTTGGTGGCGGGTCGAGTGCCTACGAATGGTCGAAAGTTTATCCGGCTTTTGCGGCAGAATACCGAATTTTAGCACCTGATTTAATCGGTTGGGGGCGATCGGAACATCCGGCAAGAAATTATCAGGTAGAAGATTATATCACAATTCTGATTGAATTTCTAGAAAAAACTTGCGGCAGTCCGACAGATGTGATTGCTTCTTCGCTGACAGGGGCGATCGCGATTCGAGCTGCGATCGCACGGCCGGATCTCTTCAAATCCCTGATTTTGACCATACCCAGCGGTTTGTCGGACTTCGGACAAGATTACGGCACCAGTTTCTTCGCTAAGCTAGTGGGCACGCCGATTTTAGACAAATTGCTCTACAGTACCGGCATCGCCACAGACGGCGGCATCCGTAGCTTCCTAGAACAGCGCCAATTTGCCGATTCCCGCCGCGTTTATCAAGAAATTGTTGATGCTTACCTCGCATCTGCTTTGGAACCAAATGCAGAATATGCCGCCCTGTCTTTTGTGCGGGGAGATTTGTGCTTTGATTTGTCGCTGTACATCACTCAGCTAACAACGCCGACCGCGATTATTTGGGGAGAAAAATCGCAGTTTACCGGGCCCGATATCGGCCAGCGGTTGGCCAACCTCAACCCCGAAGCAATCAAAGTTTTTCAACCTCTGGAAAACGTAGGTTTGACTCCGCAGTTAGAACTTCCCGCTGTCACGATTGGCTTAATTCGGCAATACTTAAAATTGCTTTCGGAAGGGTGAAGAAGTTCGGCAACGGATTTTTTAACGGATGCAAACGGATGTCACGGATAGAGGTTCCAGGTTCGAGGGAAGAACGAAGATTAATTCCCCACTACCCATAGATGTCAACTTAATCCTAAAGACCGCTGTATCTATCGTTTATATCCAAGTCTAGATCCCCCTAAATCCCCCTTAATAAGGGGGACTTTGACAATAATCTTGTCCCCCCCTTTCTTAAGGGGGGCTAGGGGGTATCTAGACTCTGCTAGAAGCGAGATTTATCATGAATTTTAGTCTGAATTTGACACCAATAACCACTGACAACTGTCAACTGTCAACTGTCAACTGACTACTAATTATTCTTTGACTCGCACGTCGATAACGCTGGCGTTGAAAATGTACTTGTTGCCTTCAAGCTCTAGCGTAGTGCCAATTTTGACTTTCGTATTACCTAAAACCGGGCCATTTTCAGTAAGTTGACCTTTTCCCTCTAAGGTAAACATCATATTTTTGCTGAACGATTCTTCTTCTCTGGGGTCGGGGAGAGCCTTCAGAGTGCCGTTGGGCTGAGGAACTGCTAGGGTTCTGGTGAGAGTTTTGACAGATTTGATGGTAATCTGACCGGAGGGTTGATTGCGGATCACCACATTGATTTTATCACCTGGTTTGAACAAATCTGGAACGTTTGTCCCTTTGAGACCGATCGCAATTGCATCAAGTTCTACAGGTGTGACACTGGTGCCGACTTGGGCGACGGAACCGCCAGAAGTGCCGGGAAAGAAGAAGATTCCGACTGCAACTAGCAGTACGATTAGAGCGGCACCTACGTCTAGGATGCTGAGTTTGCCGAACAGCCGGCCTTGAGAATCCAAAATTTTCATAAATCGCCTATTATACTGATAGCGACAGGAGTATGTTTACAAGCTCAGGACTTACGCAGACATCGATGAAAAACAGATGCTGCTATTGCTGAGCTAGCGCTGGCAATGACATACTTTATTGATGCGTAAGTCCTGAAGCTAAAAGATATTACCACAACGATCGCCCAAAATCCGCATGACTTGGGCACTTAAGCCAGAAGGCAGTTGACGGCGGTTGCTTGGCCTTGGCTCGATCGCCCACAAGCGGGTGGCACCGTTAAAATTTGACAAAAAGCTAGAATAGCAACTAAGTAGCCTCAAATTACGTCTGCCTATTTAGTGACTTTTCGAGTTTTTCCTCAAATTTTATCTAACTTCTGGCACCTATTACTCATGTTAAAAAGTTTTTGGTTGACTTGCCGGCGTACTTGTGGCCGGGGGATTTATCTGTTTCTGTCCCTGATGGTGGCTGCAGGTATCTGGGTGCTTTCCCCAGAACCGACTCAAGCATTTTCTTTGCCTGAACTGATTTTTCGAGGCATTCAAGTTATTCAATTGTCGAATATGTCCGATCGCCAAGAGGTAGCTATTGGCCGACAAATTAATCAGCAGTTAACGAACAGCCAGTTTAAGATTGACCGCGATCGGGACACTACAGAATATATCAACCGCATCGGTCAACGACTCGCTCAAGAAAGCAGTCGCCCAAATATTCCTTATACTTTTCAAGTGATTGACGACGACACGATTAATGCTTTTGCAACTATGGGCGGTTTTGTTTATGTGAATAAAGGCTTGATGGCAGCGGCGGACAATGAGGCAGAATTGGCAAGTGTGATCGCCCACGAAATCGCTCACATTAATGCTCGCCACGCGATTCAACAAATGCGTCAAATGGCCATAGCTTCAGGTGTAGCTTCGGCAACTGGGCTCGATCGATCTCAGGCGGTTCAGATTGGAGTGGAATTGGCTTTGCGGCGCCCCCACAGTCGCCAAGCTGAGTATGAAGCGGATCAGTTGGGATTGCAAACTATGGGGCGAGCAGGCTACGCTCAATCGGGGATGGTTGATTTTATGAAAAAGTTGCTCAACAAGCCTTCTCCTCCTAGCATTTTGAGCACTCACCCGGCTACTGGCGATCGTATTGCTGCTATTTCACAGGCTATAGATCCGGAGCTTGCTAGCGGTGAAGGTTTGAATAATGAGGATTACAGGCTAGAAATCCGCAGACTTTTAGGTTCGTAGCAATTCTAAATCTGTCAGGCACTCTCTTCTTTTCTCTTCTCTTCCCTTCTCTTTTCTTACTTCGCGATCTAGCGCTAACGCGCCGCTTCGCTAACGCTTCTTCGCGGTTTGTTAAAAAACAAATCCAGTTACTAGGGTAAGTCAGCAGCCAGTTAATTTCGATTTAAGATATCGGACTTAAGCTGACATACCCTACAACGAAAACTTGATTTAACACTGCTGTTGAACAACAGAATCGATCGCAGGTTCCGGGGGTGCAATCGGCTGCGGCTTCAATTGCCTGACAACTTCGTCAAACGGCAAAATTCGGACTTGATTGTTAAATACATTTACTTGATAAACTCTCCGGTAGCTGAGGTCAAATCCTGTCAGCCAGCCGCTTTTGGGATGATAAGCACCCGTGTCAATATCCAACCACCCTTCGCCCCTGACTAATTCGCCCGGTCTGACCCCATGAAAGGTAAAGGTGATCGTGTGACCGGTGATAATTAATTTATTGGGAAAATAGGGTTTCGACATGGTGTGAAATTCCCTGCGAATCCAACACAGTTGTTCGATCGACTGTTCATCGAGCGACAGATGGGGGTCAACGCCGGCGTGAACCAGCCAGATGTCCCCTAAGTCCCGGTGCGTGGGGAGCGATCGCAGCCACTCTAAGTGTTTGTACGGCATCATCCCTGTATCTCTGTAGCTCGCTACTGTCGCATCGCCACCACTGTAGAGCCAAGATTGCCACGCTCGCATATCCATCGGTGTCCCCGACAAAGCTTCCAGCATGAGTTGTTCGTGGTTGCCCAACAGAGTTTGGTAGGGGCTTTGCTGCACAAAATCTAATACCTGAGCGCTTTTGGGGCCACGATCGATTAAGTCTCCCAAAAAATAGACGCGATCGTTCAAGCTGGGGGCAAGTGCCTCTAGCAGGGTCATTAAGCCATCGTAATGCCCGTGTACGTCCCCGATAACAATGCGCCGATGCTCCATTGTGTTTATCCGCTTCCCTGACTCAAAAGCCCCATCTCTACCTTATAGCATCTGATTTTGCTGCTATTTGCCTCTCCTCTTTTACGGTGGAGGGGTGTCACCCATTATACTGCTTTGTATAAAGATTCTGTAAAGCTCGCCAGTACCTGTTTGCGTAGCTACTGATAGAAACAGAGGCAAGCTGTTAATTGTGCTTCTGCAACTGCTGTTAGTGAGGCAAAGCTGTGAGTTATTTCACGCTTTAGGGTGCTTCAGCGATTAGGCGACGGATTAAGTCGAAAATAATCCTAGCTGACACACCCTAAAATACGATCGAGCCTTAACGATTGTCACTGAGTCAAAGCTTTGAGGAATGTCTGGAGTTCTGCCAAAAAACCTTTCTTTTTTACAGGTTTGGCAGGTGTGGTGGAGTCAGGATCGTCGGTTCCGAGAGCTTTGGCTAAAATCCGCTCTAAATCGTCTCCGACTGGTTTTTGGGCGGTTTCAGAAATTAGTTCGTATTCGTTGTTTGTTTCCAGCCACACTTGCCACGATTGGGGGTAGCAGCGGAATAAAGCAGCAGTGTCTAGGGGTCTGATGTAGTAGCAGGATTCAATTTTGCTGAGGAATCGATCGCGCAATTGGCGGCCCGCATACCCTATACCTATGGTGGCAACATCTTCCAGGCGCGGGTTGAGTAGAATTACTGGGCGACCGGCCGCAGCTATGTAAAGTTGTTCGACTTGGGCCACTTCTACGGCTGCGGGATTGATCAAAAGGAAAAGTTGATCTTCCGGTGCTATTTTATCTTCAACAGGGCTGCGACTGCTACCCAAATCAGTGACTTTAAACGGTGTTTCTCCCCAGTCGCGGCGCGCGAGGGCTGCCGCACCGGCGTCGGGAAAAAAGACTTTTACTCCGGGGTAGATTTCTTCAAATTCTGGGAGGAATTGTTCGGTGATAGACTGTGCTTGCAGGGCGATTTCTGGAAATACTAATTCGACTTGCAGTAGAGTTTTGCCGTCCGAGAGGGCAGCGGCGGTGGCAATGCGGGATTGGGCGATCGCCTCGTTGAGATCCTTGGGCAGTTCTGTCATTAATCTTATTGTTTTTACTCGACTTCTCTCAATCTAATTTTACCTGAGATATTGCACTATTCTCAATTACCTATTTAGGAACAGGCAAGATGCCTGTTTTACAAGAAAATTTACTCTTTGTGGAACAGGCATCTTGCCTGTTCTTGAGAATGGTACAAGATGTAAGTTTGACCGCACTAAGCGACAAAAGCTAACACCGACACAGGCGAGCCGGAACCTCCCAAAAGACGCAAGATTCCGATAACTAAAGTGATGTTAGCCACAGGTAACAAGTCGAGATTTGCTAGATTTTCCAGCACTATTCGCTGCTTTTCCAATACCAATTTGTTAACCGCAAAACTTTCATCTCGCCCGGTATCGACTCCGTGGGTGTCGGTTCCAATTCCCGCGATAGAGCGTTCTTCTAGCAAAAATTGAGTGGCTGCTTTGCCAAATCCGGGAAAGTGGCAAATTCCGCGATCGTCTCGGTTAAAAAATTCTCCCTGATTATCCCATTTTTCTTGCCAGCCAGTATACAATAAAACTAGATTTCCCGGTTCTATAAGTTTGTGCTGCCGGGTGCATCTCAGTTTTGCACATATATCAAGTGGAAAGTTGACCATTGAGATAAGCACAGCGCAGAGAAAGGATAG
>NZ_JAUBRM010000057.1:0-50048 GCF_036701905.1 Microcoleus sp. MON2_D5 | reverse complement strand
CAAATCACCGTGAGTCCGTCTGCATATCCTGGGCATTACCCCAGACTTTAAGCTTCTGACCCAATCTTTCCTGCTCGCTGCATACGGTTAGCACCTACTACAGGGGTTAGATCACCTGAGAGCAGACGAGAGGTTATTTCGTTCCGAATGACCATACTGTGTACCTTTAGAGTGATGCTCTTCGCCGGGTTTATAGGAGGTGCTTATTGGTCAACTAAATACTTGCCAACTCCTTATCCTGTGCCTTTTGGCTCCAGCGCATTGAGCCTTATTTCGCTGGTTCGTGGTAACGACGATTTAAACACATCTTCAAGCAATTGCTTTACTCATGGATACTTTGCTCGATGGGTACCGAATTAGGCTGTCAGTAATACCACCTTTCATCCCCGCTTTACGGATTGATGGCTAGTCGCTACCGTAGGGGAAGTGCTTTCACCGCTGCACCTGCGGGGTAGGTTTTTCACCTACATGGTCATTCAGTTATCAAGGTTCATTACCCTGCGGCTAATCCCCCTAATCTTTTTTTTATTAAGATTGGTTTCTAGCCAACGAATCGCACCTTTAATCCCACGTCTAATCCGATCGCCGTACCAGAAGGTTCTGTATTTTCCTTTCTATCGACATCCACGCAGAATTGGACGTACACGCCATCAGCACGTTTTACCAATCTCACCCGTTTTATTTGGTTGATTTGGTAGAAGTGCAAGTCGCGTGTACCTTTTAGTTTTAACCGTCCAATCCCTTTTTTGTCTGTAAAGTTGATTGATTTCCGATCGTCGGCAAGTTTCCATCCAGTTGATTTATACTCAACCGATCGGCAATCTTTTTGAAACTGCGGATACCCTTTATTGCCAGGAACACCCTTTTTGCAGTTATCGTAAAATCTGGAGATAGCAGACCACGCTCGTTCGGCGCTAGCTTGTCGAGCCATTGAGTTGAGTTCGTCGGCAAACGAAAAATCGCGAGCCAGTACAGCGCAATATTTGTTCAAATCGTATTTATCCAATTTTTTGTTATCCATCCAATAGCGCAAACAGCTATTGCGGACAAACTTTGCGGTACGAATTGCTTCATCTACTGCTTTGAACTGGTTTGATTTTCCGTAGGCTTTAAACTCAAAGACTAGCATGGTTTTACCTCCTACCTTATACTATACGATTTAGCATAGGATGTTTAGTGAGTCATTAAAACTTTAGAATTAAAGCCGTCCTAGAAGGACGGGGTTTTAGACCCAATTATCTGATAAGTTTGTTTTTTCGACGTAGGGGCGATCGCTCTAAACCAATGCGGCTGCTTGAGGGTGTGACTTTTTTTCTACGCCTAATTCCGTCCGCTTCAAAACCAACAGCGTAATATCATCAAACACTTTTTGACGGCCTATATGACGCCGTACATCGTCAATCACGGCTTGCTTGATTTCCCCAGCCGATAAATGCCAGTTTTGGCTAATGACTTCACACATCGGCTCAACGCCATACTGTTTTTTGTTAATGTCTTTTGCTTCGGTAATGCCATCGGTATATAGCACTATACCATCTCCTGGGTGTAGCTCCATTGAAATATGACTGATGAACTCAGCAATGTCATCGTCAAGAGCAATCGGAAAACCTAAATCCATCGTGTCGATACGTTCTACCTGTCCGCCAAGGCGCACAATGATTGTTTCTTCATGCTGACCGCTAATGCTGACCCGTCCTTGGGAATAATTTAAAATTGCTAGGGTGAGACTTTTTTCGGACTTCATGCGCTGCACGTTTTTGTAGAGGGTGCGGTTGAGCGCATCTAAAAACCGAACCGGATCAGTTTCGCGGATTTCCTTGAGGGTACGGACTGCCGTTTGCGCCATCAGCATCAAGATACCGCTTTCGAGTCCATGTCCAGTGACATCGCCGATGCCCAGAGTGACAACGCCATCGGTGTTTAAAACATCATAGTAGTCGCCGCCGACTTCATCGGCAGCCTCCATGTATGCGGCAATATCGAGTCCTTCAATTTTCAGTTCCTCAGCATTGGGCAGAATCATTTGCTGCATTTGACGCACGATATCCAATTCAGCACCCATGCGAAGATTGTCTTCCTTTAGTCTCTCGTTGAGGGCAAGGATTTCGTCGTTGGCAGTTGCCAGTTCTGCCGTGCGTTCTTTAACTTTATCTTCGAGTGTTTCAAACGATTCCTTCAGTTGCCCTGCCATGCTGTCGAAGGAACGTTCCAGCGTATCAATTTCCTCAATTTCAATAAAGTCAGTGGTGCCTACTCGCTTATCGAGGTTACCAGCAGCAATTTGTTCAGCAGCTTTAGTAATTCGGAGAACGGGACGGGTAATCGAGCGAGCCGTCAGGATACCGATCGCAATTGTCAAAATCAGAGTCGCTAAACAGAGCAGGATTGTAGTACGAGTATTAGCATTGATTTGTGACATAAAGTCCGATTCTCGAACCGTAGTCACTATCACCCAATTCAGACCAAACTCATCTTGCCAAGGTTCAACCAAAACAAATTGGCGTTCCCCCTTAATCTTAAAGTCTAGTTGTTGGAGCTTTGTAATCTGGTTGAGATCGCCAAAATGCTCGGACAAATACTGTGTACTTGCCCGGATCAAAGAATCGCTGCTGGTTGATGCTGCTAATCTTTCGGCTTTACCATTCTTGACTGTGTAGATAGGGGAGTTCGTTGAACTCGCAACCAGCAGTCCTTCACGATCCATGATAAACACTCCTCCCGAAGGACTAATTTTGATTTGATTCAAAAAGTTACTGATCTGAGAAATAACCAAATCAGTTTCTAGAACACCTACAAAATTGCCTGCTTTATCACGATAGGGCTGGACAGCCGGAATTCCTAACCGTACTGCTGAGTTGGAAGAAAACTGATAGATTTTACCCCAAGTCGGTTTATTGGCTTCCTTAGCCGCTCGGTACCAGGGGCGGCGGGTGGGGAGGTAGTTTTTTGAAGCACCGATCTGCTTATCAATTAGATTTCCCTGTTTGTCAAGCAGATAAACTAGCTTATTGACACCCGTACTTTTATCCTTAACTTCTACAGAAAATTTGCCACCCTCTAGTCGTTCAACACCGATAAATTTTTCCTGCTCATTACCAAACCCAATGTAACTGATGGTTTCAAACTGTTGAAGGAGTCTCCAAAAATACTGCCTTGAGGCAGAAAACTTATTGACATCCAATAAGCCTATCTGAATGAGATCATAATTAATTTGATTAACTCGCTGAGGCATTTTCAGGTAAGTCTCAAGGTGGTGATTAACTCGATTGTTGACTTCCTTTTGCAGTTGGTTTGCCAGATCATTGATTGCTCTTTGTCCGCTTCTAAAGGAGAGATAACCTACTAACCCAACAGCCGCTACAATTTGCAAAACGAAGGGAACGACGAGGGCTGTACGGAGACGCAATTTACGAGAAGTATTTTTCAAAGATTTCACGGGAATAGCGGTTAACTAAGAATAATTTACCCTTTCAGCATCGCTTCCAGTTGTTGCGGGGCGTTATTAGGAGTTTCTACCTATTCCTTCAAAACCCGCAGTGTAATATTATCACTGACTTAGCGGGACAAAAACTGCCTTTTAAGCCCAAACAAAGCCTAAACAGGCTTTATATGAAGCTGTAGAAGTCCCTGTTTTCTTGCAACCAGCAGATTTGTGGGATTTGCTCTCAGCAGTTTACAGGCAATATGCCCTGTACTATACAACTTTTTAGGCCGCCTATGAAAAAGTTTTCCCTCGCCAGCGATACCAATCTGGCGGGAGAGATAGGGGCAAAACTTCTGATATACCAAGATTCAATAACACCCTGATGCCAGGGAAATCTCGCTATTGTAATAAAAACTCTATCATTTTATTATAAAATGCTCTCCAATCATGTGGGAGCTATCTGGTATTTTATCGAGCATTACAAGGCTTCTTGACGCCTAAAAGTGTTAAGGATTTTTCCTTGCTATGCACAAGAACCCAAAAATTTAAGTTTGGTAACGGAACTTTCCGTGGCCTCTTCAGCTAATTCAATCCGAACAAATGTCGAACTGAGGACAGTTGGTAGCAGGAGTGGCTCACGAAATGAACAACCCCGTAATTTTTATTTACGGCCAAATAGTTCATGTTAATCGAGATGTTTGAGATTTATTCAACCTGATTGAAGTTTACCAGACCTACTCTCCAGAATTCGCAGCCTAAATCTCATAAAATGTAAAACATATTGAGCTAGATTTTATTAAAAATGCAGAAATAGCGTAAATCCTGTTGAGCAGATAGCAGGTCTAAAAGCGTTTATCTAGTTTCAAGAAATTATATTATTTATGTAGGGGCTAATTTCAGACAGCCCCTACATCATCTTTGCTCCGACTGGCTTATTTTTGCAGCGGATTGAGTTTCGTAACTGAGCTTTCCTTAGCATCTTCAGCGCTATCTTTCAGGAAAGCCGAAGCATCCTTAACGGCGGCGCCTACTCTCTCTAAAATATTGGCATCGGGATCGCTGCGGTCGAATACGGGTTGAGCCTTAGCCGGCTGTCCGTCTGGCGTGTCTAACAGAGTTTTATCTCCGCCGAGTTCGAGGTCGAACTTGTCAGTTTCCATCGGTGCAGAACCCGGATAAAGCAGCTTTGAGGAATTAGATTCCCCGGTAGTCGCGGCCAGGAGACGATCGCCCACGATCGACAAATCAGCCCGATTCTTTTCTGCTTTAGCAGGCGATTGATTGACTTTAGGGTCGGTAGACATTTGATAATTCGTGTATCCATCTCCACCGCCCTTGTGGGGGTTATTCATTCCTCCCATTTGAACGGGAGGATTCTCAGGCCGAGCACCTCGAACATCGCCAGCATTGCAAGCGGTGCTGGTAAACACCAGCAAACCTGCCATCAATACAGTCAAAAATTGACCGATACGCAGTCTTTTAAAAAAAGCAGTTACTGTGTTCACAAAAGTTTTCCGATTTTTTACTACTACTTGTCAAGAGTAAAAATAAACTCCCCACGCCTGCCTCTAACGGCGGTAATATTTTGCCACGGATTGCTATCTATTTTTTTATAACTTTAGAGGGATTTAAAAAGTGCGATTGCCTTCGAGAGATTATTTTTGGTAGGACTAACACGCCGATATCTAGAAACCCGGTAAAAAAACCGGGTTTCTAGATAAAGTTCGGTTGAGAAACTCGCGTACCCGACGGAGAAGAAAAGGGGGGGGTAGTTTCAAAGCGTAGTCTTCGGGTGCGTGCGTTCCAATAATTGCTCACAAAAGCTTTTTTGTTTTTGACCGCGCCCAAAAACGGATACTTGCCAACGACTCCTGGCGTGGAGTTATACAAATTTTAGACTCGTGTTCAAACACCCAGATTCATCTGTGGAGTAAATCTAACATCTAACATCTCAAATCCACTGACGCACCCTACCAGCTACTAACCTCAGAACGCTACTGCTAATCTGGGAATTTTTCGACTTTCGCTTCAGCTTCCAAAGTCAGCACACCAGCTTCCACATTTAGCTGTTGGACCCGCAGGGACATTCCCTCAAGTTCAAAATTTCGCAAGTTTAAAACTTCACCAGCTTTCTCGGCCAAAGCTTGAGTTAACTCCGGCGAAAATTCCTTGTTTTCGGGATACTCGACATCCTGAAGAGAAATTGCCCAACCGCCCGCTGCGATCTCAGGTTTGGATGTAAATTGAATTTTTTCCGTGGAGGCAGTTTCCCGCACCAATACCTCAGCATTTAAAGCGATTTTTCCGGTTAGCAATTGGCACTCAATAGTTTTAACGTCTATTGTCTTCTGTTGTCCGTCAACAGTAACTTTTAAGTTTTTCAGTTTCCTGCTAATGTATTCGGAATTAAAAGCGCGGTTGATATCGCTTTCTGTTAAAACGGCGCGCGCCCCACCGAAGGCAGGCCCGTTGAGTTCAATTTTGCCAAACATAGCGGTGAGGGGATTGACTGCAATATCCTTGACGTGAATTTGCAATTCTTCCACGCGCAAATCTTGTTGCATTACCAATCCTTTGCCCTCAACGGCAACGGCCTCTACTTCTCCCTGGGCTAGCTGGATCGGATCGGTGTTAACTGTGACAGACAAAGTTTCGGATTCGTCTAATTTGCTGGCAATAGCCATCTCGGCCACTTTGTCGATCGCCTGTTCCCCTAAACTTCTATTTTGTTGAAGCACGCTCAGAATTCCTAATAATATTGTTTTAAAAATAGTAGTTAATACCTAAGTCATTTACCGTCTTCCTCTCGGCCGGTTTCTCGTCTGAAAAAAACTCAGCCAAAGACAGAGGGTTTCTAGAAAATTGCTAAAATTAATCAGGCACTCTTCGGCGCACTCTACATTGACTCGGTTGCGAAGCGGTGAAAACTCAAAAACTGGGACTTTTGCCCAAAGTCTTTTCTAGAAGTTCAATCGCCCGCTACAATAAGTAAGAGCCGGCACCGCTTTTTGCAATGAATTCAGAATCAACTCTCGCTAGACTACAAGCTACACTTCCCGACGGAAAACTGCCTTCTAGCTACGGGGTATACTTCAAAAACACCCTAGTAGCCCTATGTCACGCCCTAGAAGACCACATTTTGCAAACCAGTGGCGGGGACAAGAGCGAACTCCAACCCTTAGTTTTGGTAACGTTTCAGCAGGGTAAATGGTATTTACAGGAAGCCGATCGCTACCTAGATATTGCTAATGCCTCTCGGCACGTTGTCATAGGTGCAGTAGCCGACAGCGGTTTCGCTACTCACAAAACCGGGCAATTAGAAAATGTATCTTTAATAAATCTCGATGAGAACGACCCCATAATTGAAGAATGGAATTTAATCATCGTCGCCCCGACATACAAAGCAATGGTGCTTTGCCGCGAACTTTCAGCCCAGGAATACTTGCCCGAGGGCAAGCCTGAAGTAGATACAGAAAGAAAGTTCTACGGTTTGTGGTCGTTTGACCAGTCTTTGGTGTCGGCTGCTGCAGAAATTTTTATAGAACAGACGCGACATTACAACTCTCCCCTGGCCGAGAGTTTGCTGGAAATGTACCACGAAATCCTGGCTACCATTGGCCCGCCCTTGGCAGACATTAGTGGCGTGGTATCGCGGATAGTCACTTACCTGCAAAGTTCTCAGCAGCAAATGGTAGCAATTAACCGCCAAACCCGCGAGTTGTGGGAATTGGAAGGTCAAGCTTTGCGCGTCAGCCGCAATTTGAACGCTAACAAACTTCAAGCTTTTCTGCGGATGGCCCAGCGCGTGGACGAACGCGATACCTCAAATCCTACAGCGTCTTTGCAGGTGGCGGCTTTGTCGGAAACTTTGGGTCAACTGCTGGATTTGCCGGCTTTGCAGTTGCGGAGGCTGCGGCTGGCTGGATTGCTATTTCGAGTCGGCTTAGTTTCTGCCCCGAATGAGGTGTTCGATCGCACTCCCGATGCTTTTGACCAAGCAACTTTCTCATTTTGGCGCGATCGCAGTTTCATTGGTTCCCAACTGCTGCAAGCAATGCCGGAACTATCACCTGTGGCGGAAATTGTCAAGCACCAACTCGAATATTGGGACGGCAGCGGCAGGCCAGAGGGTTTGCGAGCCGAAACCATACCCGTTGCTTCGCGGATTTTGGGGCTGGTCGCTGATTTTCAAGAATTGACTCAACCGCGTGGCGAGCGTCCGGCTTTGAGTTTGAGCGAAGCTTTGGAACAGTGCCGCGAACTGTCTGGCACTCGCTTCGATCCGGCTTTGGTGGAAACTCTCAGCAACGTCGTCAGACTGGCAGAAATGGGTTTGATGCAGTTACCAACTCGCCCGAGCCAACTGCCTAACGTGTGGTTGGAGGATTTGGGCGATCGAACGACCGCGACCGCTCCGGCATTATAAAATAACTGGATTGGTAAAGGGCGATCGGTAATTGGTAATTGGGAACTTGTACAGAGCTTGTGCTGAGCGCTGCCGAAGTGTCTAGCCGAAGTATTGGGCATTTAAAACTCAGCACAAAATCTTTTCCAACACTACAAAAAATCAGCCTGTGCTTGCTAAGCGCACCCTACCACTGTGAGTTGTAGCAGGAGCCTGTCTGTGCGCTAATGACTAATGACCAATGACTGATGACTAAAAACTAATGACTAATGACCTCGAAGCCATACGAAAAGGCAAAATTTTGATGTTGGCCGGTACTGATTTAGCCGGCAAAGACTTAGCGGGAGCCGATCTCGCCGGTGCTAACTTGTCTCAAGCCAACTTGAGTGGAGCTAATCTCGCCGGCGCTAACTTGCAGCGGGCGGTATTGCGAGCCAACCTCCGCGGCGCTGACTTGAGCGGTGCTGACTTGCGAGGCGCAGATTTTCGCAATGCCGATTTGCGGGGAGCTTCCTTCGCTAACGCTTTAGTCCGCGACGCAAGTTTTGGGGGTGCTTTTTTGACGGGGGCATCCATCGGCAATTTGGATTTGAGCGGTGTCGATTTGCGGGGCGCCGATTTGCGAGGCGCTGCTTTGGGTCGGGCAATTTTGCACTCCGCCGATTTGAGCAATGCCAATTTGTCCGGCGCTGATTTGTCAGGAGCTGACTTGGAAGAAGCGATCCTGAATGGAGCCGTACTGCGCGGCGCTAACCTGACGGGGGCTAATTTGCTTTGCGCCACGATCGAACAAACCGTTTGGGATGGAGCGTTGCTCGATCGCGCCTGTCTCCAAGGCACCCCCCTGAGCCGTTAAATTTCAACAATGTTGTTTAGAAGACAGACAAAAAACAAGATCTGCTTATGAGGTGAATAAGCACAAGCGATTTTTACATTTCTTAATATGGGGTTATAATGGCGACTGTAGACGAGCAAACGAATAAATGGTAGCAGCTTTGTTTAGCGGTACATCCTTTCAAGGTCAAAGTGGCGATCGCCTTGTTAGTAAAGTAGCAGGAGCTGCGATCGCAGCCTTATTCAAGCGTTCTGAAAAGGCCGAAGCCAACATCCGAGTCGAACCAGTAGCCAAACTCTTGCAGGGAAGCATCGACGGTTTCGACTTTGTTGGCAAAGGTATGTTGATGTACAACGGCCTCCGCATAGAAGTGATGGAACTCTACCTGCAAGCACTCTCCATTGATTTTGGGGCGATTTTTGCAGGTCAAGTGAAATTGCGACAGCCTACCCAGGCAAATATGCGAGTAGTCTTAAGTCGATCGGATTTAACCACCTCATTCAATACACCTTTTGTAGTTGAAAAACTCCAGAAGCTGAAGTATCAAGAGCAATCTCTGCACTTTCAAAACACTGAAGTCAGCTTCGGAGCCGACAAATCCATTCGGCTTCAGTCCGAAATTACCGTAGGCGATGCCAGCGAACCCGTCAAAATAGATATTACAGCTCAATTGCAAGTAGAAGACCGACGCAAAATCCAATTTGTCAGCGTTACTTACGGCGGTGACGGGCAAGCAATAGACTTGGGTCAAGCTATAATTGCCCACGTAAATAACTTGCTAGACTTAGACAAATTTGCCTTAGAAGGCACTCAACTGCGAGTAGACCGCTGCCGAGTTCAGAACGACGAGCTGGTTTTCTACGGTTGGGCTGGTATCGAACAGTTCCCCAAGGGCAAGCGCTAAACCTCAGCCTGCTGAGGTGGCTAAATGAAACTTGTTTGAGGAATTTTATAGCTTAACAACAAAACCCGCCCAGGCGGGTTTTGCTATTTTAGCGACAGTTGTTAAGCTGTGGCGCTGCTAGGGTAAGGTCGCGCTATAGCCTTTATGACAAAAATTGGGTACACCCAAACCGGTGTTGCCAAGCTTCTTAAGTTAGATTTCATAACTCATTTAGCCAAGAAATTCTATTTCCGGCGTATTTACAGAACTAAGTTGTCGCGCATTTAATTAATCAACTACTGCGTACTTAAACTGTTGTGGGGTGACCACTCCTAGCGCACCCTCAAGCTTAAATTTAAATGAAAAATAGTTGATTCACTGGGATTCTATTCTCTGCTCAAAATCAGCACTCAGGTTGATGCGATCGCATAAATTACCTTGATAAAGTTAGAGCGTCCTCAACCCAGAAACCGGGTTTGAAGGACTAAATTCTCTGGTAAAGGGCGATCGCCAGGATTGGAACAACCCGGTTGATGAGAGTCGCGAGGGCGTAAGTCCTATAGAAAATAAATAACCCCAAAAGAGGAAAAATGTTCGGATTTTATTTATTTTGTATCTACATCGCAGTCTTGTCCGTGTTTGCTGGACCAAGCACCCGCAGGTCCGAGAAATGGTGGGTAGAAATTGTCACAGATTTGCCTCACTGTACCTACTATTTTGGCCCCTTCGACACCGACAAAGAAGCCTCCAGCAATATTCCGGGCTACGTCGAAGACCTCGAAAGCGAGGGAGCCAAAAGAGTTAGCATCCGCATCAAACGGTGTCAGCCTTCGGAACTCACGATTTGCGATAGTGAATTTTCAGAGGGTATCGCGGCTTAAGAATTTTGATAGTGCAGACGCCAGAAACCGGGTTTTTTGACTAAAATACTCCGTCTATCACGAGGGGTATATGTTAAATAACCCGGTTTCTGAGCGTCAAGAGTGCCTCAGTTTTGTTTGAGTTTTCAATTACCTCAAGCCTCAACAATAATATTAAGCACGATCTTGTCTTAGTCCTTACTCTGCGGACTTTGTATTTGTAGTGCTGGCTTAAAAGGTGGCATCTTCTCCACCAAAATGCAGATTTTAGCCAGCATTAACGACCAAAAATAATCGGGGCTAAATCAGCACTGAGGACGAGCCGAGCGATCGTGTTGCCTTGATAAATTGAGAATACTAAAAACTACTTAAGTATTCCGAGAGGTAAATATGTTTGAAATCTCTATGTTGGGTATGTTTTTCACGGCTGTTTGGATGCTAGCTCAACCTGCTAGCAGCACTCGACGCGACGAATGGTGGGTAGAAGTTGATACAGATTCGCCAAAGCGTACCTACTGCTTTGGGCCCTATGACAGCAGAGAGGAAGCTTCTGACAGATCGACCGGCTACATCCGAGATCTGGAGAACAAAGGAGCTAAAAAAATTACCATCAACCTCAAACAAGGTAGTCAACCTACTCAGCTAAGAGCTAGTGAAGAGTCTTGAGAAGGTTGGAAACTGCCAATTACGGGCGAAGAAAAGTTGATTTATTAACAGGGTTTTTTTCAAATGAGATCGCGCTTGCATACAGTAGGGACACAACAATGCTGTGTCCCGAGGAAATACTGAAGAAAGAATCTTATTTGCGTCCGAGAAATGCAGGCTTTTTCAAAGCATCATCTGATTGAGATTACTGCGAGGATTAAAAGTACGATTTGCTTGGATTTTCTCGTAGGACTCGCGTTCGAGAGAGGTAAGTTCTTTCGGCGGCACGATCGCAATTTTTACCAACAAATCAGTCCGCTCGTTTTTCTTGGGTTTCGGCCATCCTTTGCCCCGCAACCGCAAAGACTGACCCGAACGAATCCCGGCTGGAACTTTCACAGTGATCGTTCCTTCAGGCACCGGCACTTCAATTGAAGCTCCCAACACGGCTTCGTCTGGAGTTATCGGTACTTCGCAGACCAAATTTTCTCCCTCAAACTGGAAGAAAGCATGAGGCAAAACTTCTAATTTTAGGTACAAATCTCCCTGCTGCTTCGTGTACGGGTCAACTTGACCTTTGCCTTTTATCCTAATTTTGCTGCCGGTTTTCACTCCTGCTGGAATCGAAACTTCGCCCGTGGCGACTCGCTTAGAAGTTCCCCGAAATGCTTCCCCCAGAGTCAAGGAAATGGCGACCTCGGTGTCGAGAGAGGTTCCTGCGCTGCGGTTTTCGTACCCCGCGAAATCTTCAAATCCGCCAAAACCTGTGGGCCCGCCGCTGCTGGTGCGGTAGTTACTGTAATTCCACTTGGCGTTGCGGCCACTACCCGGATTACTACCTGCACGGCCTAGCAAGGCATTGATAAATTCGTCAAAACTGCCGTACTCGCTGAAGTCAACCCCGCCAAAGTCTACATTCGTAGTGCCCCCGCCCGGCCATCCGCCTGGAGTTGTGGCAGCTTGCTTCCAGTATTGACCGTATTGGTCGTATTTTTTGCGTTTTTCAGGGTCTGAGAGCACTTCGTAAGCTTCGTTTACTTCTTTAAAACGAGCTTCGGCTTCTTTGTTGCCGGGGTTCATGTCCGGGTGATATTTGCGGGCTAGTTTGCGGAAAGTTTTTTTAATTTCGTCAGAACTGGAAGTTTTGTTGAGTCCCAAAATAGCGTAATAGTCTTTAAAATCTGTTGCAGCCATTAAGCAATCCCCTCTTTATTAGTTGTTATTTGTTAGTTGTTAGTTGTTAGAAAGAATAAATCCCAAATTAGCCGCAGGATGGCGCATTAGTATAATGCCAGGAGCCGAAGTGCCTGCGGCATCTCATTCAAATTATAGGTTATCAAAGGTTTGGACTCGATCGAGTTCGGTTGTTGCTTGGCGTTCGATCGCAATTTCCGCACTCCCCTGCTGTTTAAGATTTTATAGCATTCGGCTCTCTCGTGCTGAAGGGAGCCGGAGCCGCCGCCTCTAGAAATGCTTTTGGCATTCGACAGCAAAAACAATGCTTTCATTAATTAAGAACGTCCTTACCCTATAGGCCGTTGCTATACCTGTGAGCTTTGAGACGGTAAAAATCCTGTGGCGAAAACTTTTGGGGACTTAGGAGGCAAAGGGCGTTCGGGAGGCGGCAGCCCGGTTAAGGTGAGGCGGGGAAAGCTGCTGGTGTTGCGGGCGCGAGTCCAGGAGGGTTGACTGGCGCGGACGAGCGATTTTTTTTTGCTCTTTTTTTTCGGGGCGCGGTGCGATGGCTACGCCCCGGCTTACGCCTACGAACTTCTCGATATGAGCTTTATCACCCAATCCAAATCTTAACAGGTTTTCATCTGCAAGTCCGGTCAAATCTGGTTTCTGAATTGTGACTATATAATACCCTAAATTGCGCCGTTATTACACAAAATTTCTAGATATTTTTTATTCACGCCAGATCCGTGCTAGAGAATTTTATTTTTAAACCTCTGAAGAGATTTAAGTCAAAGTAATATAACATAATTTTCCCCCTGTCTGTTAGCTACATCACACACTTTTATAAAACATTAAGATAGGATAGTAGAACAATAAGCTTTTAACGCTACCAGGGTGCTAACATTATGAATTATTTGCTAAGTTGGCCTTGCGGCTGCTGCGACGATTGGAAAGATAGTTCCGAGAGTTGTGTTGTACTCAGAAACGGGCAGCGTATTTGTCAGTCGTGCTACGAGCGAAAATACAAGAATCAGAAGCTATTGGCCAGACGCAGGCGACCGGACATATCTGTATCACGGCAGACAGTAACAGAGACTGTCGCTTATTAATAATGCGCGAGCCTTGGAATAAAGCCAAGTATTTCGACCACCTCGCATCAGCGGTGGGAATTAATAATCAACAAAAAAAAGAATTAATTTTGTCATCAGTCATCAGTCATCGGTCATTGGTGATCTGTCACTAATTTACTTATTTATCATCAGTCACTGGCTGAGAGGTAACAGATTTTAACTTAAAAAACTAATGACTGACGACTAATGACTAATGACTAATAACTAAATGATAGTTCCATCAGGAATCGTGGCATTTTTCAGGACTACGATAATGCCGCTGCGGATGTAAAAACCTTGGTTTTCGCGGTTGGCTTCTTCCACTCCGTCTTTATTAATTAATTGAACATTGCGGCCGATGCGGGCATTTTTATCCACAATCGCGCGGCGAATTGTAGTATCTGCACCGATACCGAGGGCGACGCCGCCGTTGTCCAAACTCGAATGCCGTTCGGCGTCGGGTTCGTAGAAGTCAGCACCCATGACCAGAGTGTCTTGAATCGTACATCCAGCTTCAATGCGCGATCGAACTCCCAACACAGAATGGTCGATCCGGCACTGTTTGAGAATGCAGCCTTCAGCAATAATCGATTCAGTCACGTGAGTATCTAAAAGCTTTGTCGGCGGCAAGAAACGCGGGCGAGTGTAAATCGGCGCATTTTCATCGTAGAAACTGAAAGGCGGCTGAGGCTGTTTTGTCAGAGCCATGTTAGCGTCGTAAAAAGCCTCAATGGTTCCGATATCTTCCCAGTAATCGTCAAACAAATAAGCTTGAAGGTTGTGTTCTTTTGCCGAATTCGGAATAATCTCTTTACCAAAATCAGTTTGGTTTGGAGATTCTTTCAGGAGTTTAATCAGAACTTCTTTTTTGAAGACGTAAATCCCCATCGAAGCAATGTAAGGACTTTCCTGAGCCTGCTGCGCTGTCAGTCCCAGTTTAGTAGTATCCACCTGCATTTGTTTGAGCGCATCGCCTTTTGGCTTTTCGCTGAAAGAAACAATGCGACCGTTGCCGTCGATTTTCATCAAACCAAAATCCGAGGCACGCTTCTCGTCCATTGGCAAAACCGAGAGGGTGATATCGGCGTTGGTTTCGCGGTGTCTCTGCACAAACTTCTGGTAGTCCATGCGGTAGAGGTGGTCGCCCGAAAGAATCAAGTATTCGTCAACGTCCCACTGTTCTAGCAGCGAGAGATATTGGCGAACTGCGTCGGCTGTCCCTTGAAACCAGTTGGGGTTTTCCTGAGTTTGCTGGGCGGCGAGGACCTCGACAAATCCCTCGGTGAAGCCGGAAAACTGGTAGGTGCGAGAGATGTGACGGTTGAGGGATGCCGAGTTGAATTGCGTGAGGACGTAAATTTTGACTATTTCCGAGTTGATGCAGTTGCTGACAGGAATATCGATGAGGCGATATTTGCCTGCGAGGGGAACTGCGGGTTTGGCTCGCAGTTTGGTTAGGGGGTAAAGGCGGGTGCCTACACCGCCACCGAGGATGATGGCTAAGACTTTTTTCAAGGAACTTTCTCCCTAGGGTCAATTAACTCTCCAAGTACAGTGTCGGATGGTGAGGGCTTCTTGACAAGGGGGGGGAGCAAGGAAGTTTTGAGTTATGAGTTATGAGTTGAGTCGGTTACGCAGAAAGGGGGTTTTTTTAATCCAAATACTTCTTCCCACCCTCAATAAGAGTTAAAAAACCCAGTTTATGAGAGTTGGAGTGCGTCCGGGACTGGAGTTATGAGTTTTGAGTTGTGAGTTAAAATACTCATCAAGAAATAATGGGTATTTGAAAAAGTTTTGAGTTGTGAGTTGAAATACCCCTCAATAAATAAGGGCTGTTTAACAAAAGAATAAGGTTCGGGGTTTGGGCTTTTAATTACAAGTTTTCTGGGTTAATTCCCCGTTCTCGCCATTTCTTCATCCTGGAGCATGGCGCTGTTGTTGTTGTTCAAAGGCTGGTCGATCGCGCCGTGTCACGCACAAAGCGCGCTCTGTTTGGGCCCAAAGCGCGCTTTTGGCTTGGGTTTTATCCGGTTCTTTTTGCTGGCGTTCCTGTTGTGTGAGTTTTTCGGACTCCACAGCAGTCAGGAAGCGTCGCGCGCCGGGACGATAAATTTCTAGGTAGTGTCAGTTTTAAATCTTAGATTGACTGCAAATTTGTGTAATATTTTACAATTTGTCGATCGACAAAATTGGATAAAATGTCTATTCTCTACCAAAAGCTAGATCCCCTACAAACCTCTGCTACTGTAGCCTAACCCCTAAAAGCTAGAAAAAATGTATGCAAATTCAAACGCCAGACTGGGTTAAACACGCGGTATTCTACCAAATATTTCCCGATCGCTTCGCCAAAAGCAAACAGCCTCGCAAACGCCTGCTGCAAAACTTCAAGTGGGAAGAATGGCACGAAATCCCCACCCTCCAAGGCTACAAAGGCGGGGACTTGTGGGGCGTGATGGAACAGCTAGACTACTTGCAAGACTTAGGCATTAACGCAATTTATTTCACCCCCATATTTCAGTCGGCCAGCAATCACCGCTACCATACCCACGACTACTATCAAGTCGATCCGATGTTGGGTGGCAATCCAGCTTTTAAAGAGCTTCTAGACGCCGCCCACGATCGCAATATCAAAGTTGTCCTCGACGGCGTATTCAACCACGCCAGCCGCGGCTTTTTCTTCTTTCACGACATCCTCGAAAACGGCCCGCATTCTCCTTGGGTGGATTGGTTTAAAATTGAAGGCTGGCCGCTATCCGCCTACGACGGCAATTTTCCTGCTAACTATGCCGGTTGGGACGGGAATCGAGCACTTCCTGAATTCAATCACGACAATCCAGAAGTCCGAGAATACATCATGGAAATCGCCGAATATTGGATTAAATTCGGCATCGACGGCTGGCGGCTGGACGTTCCTTTTGAAATTAAAACCCCGGGCTTTTGGCAGGAATTTCGAGACCGAGTGAAAGCAATTAATCCCGAAGCTTACATTGTCGGCGAAGTTTGGGAAGATGCGAGAGAATGGCTCGACGGTACTCAGTTTGACGGGGTGATGAATTATCTTTTTGCTGCCCCAACTATTGCTTTTGCAGCGGGCGACAGGGTAGATTTAGCTCAACTGGAAGGTCGTTCTTATTACCCCTATCCGGCACTTTTGGCTAAAGAGTACGGCGACAAAATTCAGCACGTTTTGGAATTATATCCTTGGGAAATACAGCTAACTCAACTCAACTTGTTAGCCAGTCACGATACAGCTAGGTTGCTGTCAATTGCTGGAGGCGATCAAGCTAGCGTCGAACTCGCTAATTTGCTGCTGTTAACTTTTCCTGGAGCTCCTAGCATTTACTACGGCGATGAAGTTGGTTTACCCGGTGCTCTCGATCCCGATTCTCGCCGCGGTTTTCCCTTAGAAGCTGACTGGGAAGTTAATGTTTTAGATTATCACAAGCAGTTGATAGCTTTGCGGCACAAATATGCTGCCATCCGTACTGGATCGTACCAAATTCTTTTTGCTGAGGGATCGGTTTACGTTTTTGCCAGAATTTTGGGGGATGAGGAAATAGTTGTTGCTGTCAATGTCGCGACCGAAGCAGCTAATATTAGCTTTGAGCCAGCTAATTTGAAATCTCCTCACGATAAATTGCTGTATGGAAAAGGCGAGTTTGTTTGGAAAGGTGACGGGGAAACTCGGCAGTTAGAATTGATGCTGCCGGCACGCTCTGGCTTGATTTTAGGTTCGGATAATTAGTTTAAAATGTAGGGTAATCTGCTCCCCGTAGGCCTACATTTATAGCAGTAAGGTGCGCGCCTACATTTATAGCAGTAAGGTGCGCGCCTACATTTATCGGTGATTTGCCCCGCCTCTTCTAAATTTATTACAATTTATTATAGGCATCAGGTGCGCCTAGCGCACCCGAAATTTATCAGCGAAAACACAACTTTTATTCTCCTGCAACCATTGCTGGTAGTAACACCGAATCAATGATATGAATGACGCCATTGTCGGCAAGAATATCTGAAGTGAGAACTTTAGCATCATTCACTTTAATGCCGTCAGAAGTATCAATTCCCACCACAGAACCTTCCACTGTTTCAGCAGAACTTAACTCAAGCAAATTCTCAGTTAGTACCTCGCCAAACAGAATGTGATAAGTCAGAATTTTCTTGAGCTTGGGTATGTCTTCCAGCCAAGACGTAATAGTGTTCGTAGGAATTTTGGCAAATGCCTCGTCAGTTGGTGCTAAGACGGTGTAGGGGCCCGGACTTTGCAATAAATCTAACAAACCAGCCGCTTCAATAACAGTCACGAGGGTTTTGAAAGAGCCGGCATTGGTGGCAGTCTCGACAATATCTGGCATGATGTTTTTCAGGAGTGCAAATAGCAGAAAATAAATCTGGAGCGACGATCATTTTAGCAATTTACAAATAGCAGAAAATGAATCCGAGGGATGATGATTATTTTACTCATTCTAAGTTATTTGGGTTGCCGGCCCTGATGGCTCGGCGCGATCGACCTTTTTGGCTTATACTTGGCTCGCCTCCTCCCCCTTGCGGAAAAACTGCTTTAAAATCTCTCCGGGTTCTCTGTCCCACGTGTCAATATGTTCGTAAATTAAGCCGTCTTTATCCAATTTATAAGTAGAGTAGCCGTTAAAAAAAATCCGAGCTTTCCAGGGAACCCGCAGTGTCCCGCGAACAGTCCAATTTGCCACAATAGTATCATGGGCTGTCTGACCTACGTCGTGCAGGTCGAAGTAAATCTCGTTAAAGAATAGCTGCCCGTGAAATCGCAGAGTCCAAAAGATAATGCGATAGTTGATTTTTCCTTTAAATTTGTTAACAGGGTCTTGAAAATAAACATCTTTTGTGTAGATGTCGTAGGAGATGTCTTTCTCAAACAGCGTCGGGAGATCCGCTTTCAGCGTGTCTACTGCTTGTTCTACCTGCCTTTGATATTCGATCGCGCTCAAACTACCACCTTGTGACAGTATTAATTTATAACTTGAAATGAATAATCTCGATCGGCAGCGGGATGAGAAAAAAATTGATACTTCATCCAGCTCTAATCTTACCTCTAATTATATTGTCCGCGCCGGCCTTTCTGCTGGCCCGGACTTGCGACATCGAAACCTTGGCACAGATTTGACAGAACACCCCCACTCCTCTGACATTCTCGCAGAAATCAACAGCGGTAAGCTGTTGATGGTAGATAGCCGTCGCCGGAACGGCCTAATTTTGATTAAACGTTTCCACGCGGAGTTTGCCGGGCCTGGGGCTGCCGTTGGGGGCGCTTTTGAGGTAGACTCTCAGCAGGCGATTCCCGTGGGCGATTTTTGTTTGGTTTGCCCTCAATCTCCCGAAGAAATACAGAAAGCTTTTGGAATTCGACGGCAGTGGGTGCGGTTAATGGAACAGTTAACGGCAAAGCCGGCAGCTTTGGAACGCGCACAAATGGTTTTAACTCAGTTTGAACAATATTTGGATTCGGAAACGGTGGCACAAATTCCCGATGAAGCTTTGGCACTTTTAGTAGGCGTATTTCCCCAAACCATTCGGGCGGCACGACAGATTGATAATTAAAAATGGCATGGTAATTTGCTTGAACTCATACCCTTTTTAAGGGGTTTTGTCAATTCAAAATCGCTGCGATTCGATCGACTGTTCGCTGATTTTCCTCCGGGCTACCCACCGTAATTCGCAAACCTCCTCCAGTATGCCTAATTAAAGTACCTCCCTCTTTTAGCTGCTGCATGATTTGTTTGTGTTCCTGTTCGGCAGATTCGCCCTCGCCGGCTTTCACCCGCAGGTAAACGAAGTTAGCCGCACTCTGCCAAACTTGCAATTTTTGATGCTGAGTTAGCGCTGCAATTAATTTTGCTCTTTCTGATAGAGTTTCGGGAATGGTTGCCAGCAATAACTGCCGCTGCGCTAAGGCTAACTCGGCGGCTGTTTGCGAGAAACTGGGAAGGTTGTAGGGGAGACGGATTTTTTCTAAGGTGGCTGTGAGTTCGGGATGGGCGATCGCATATCCCACTCTCATTGACGCTAATCGAAATGCTTTGGAAAATGTGCGTAAAATTATCCAATTCGGGTGATGGTGCAATTGGTCTGCTAAAGTATTTTGGCTGAATTCAAAATAGGCTTCGTCAATTACTACTAATATCTCTTCGGGTAAATCTGACAACCATTCTATTTCATCTGCTGTCAAAGCATTGGCTGTGGGAGAATTGGGATGAACGACAAAGACGGCGCGCACGGGGGGATGTTGATTTTGCCCGATCGCCTTTTTAGCCGCCTCGATATCGATTTCAAAATTCTCCTCTTTTCGCTGAACACTCACAACGGGAATGCCGAGGGTTTGGGCGATTATTCCATACATCGAAAAGGTAGGATTCGCAACGAAAATAGAGCCGGTACCGCCTAAACAAGTAGCTATTAAAATGGATCTAATTAGTTCGTCGGAACCGTTGCCCACAGAAATATTGTCGGCTGTAATGGCGGTTGTGGGCAGTGTAACCCCCCCTAGCCCTGCCTTGTTAAGGGCGGGGACATTTAGGGATTCATTGACGTATTCGGCGAGATCCTCTTTGAGGGCTGCGTGGCCTCCGTCGGGATAGCGATTTGTCTCAATTAACTGCTGGTAAGTCCAAGCTAGCTTTTTTTTTAATTCCTCTGGCAAGTCGTAGGGGCATTCGTTAGTATCGAGGCGATCGAGTACACTTTCCGACTGCGCTGATTCTCCTGACGCGCCCCCCGGATGGGGAGTGTATGCGGTAAGTTCGGCTAAGTCTTTTCGGATAAAGGGAAGCATGGTATGATTTTAAACTTTTGATTTAGATTGTCAGCTTACAAGGCAAGGCAGAAGGCACAAGTCAAGAAAAATTACGAATGCAAAAATTTTTGTTTTTTACCTCGCTGCTGAAATTTTTGCCTAATGCCGACTTACTTATGCTGTATCAAAGGCGTCTAAACTTAGGATATAGCCTTTTCTCTATCGAAAGCAAGAGGAGAGAGGGGATTTAGTTTCTGTCGCTCGATTGATGCGTCTGCTGCGGCCAATTGATTATTCTGATAAAGTAACTGCTGATATTTGGAAACCGAGTATGAAAGTCAATCCGTCCGATATATCTAAAAATGCCGCCGCTACCCTCATAGCTTTGAGTTTGGCTGTTCTCCCTTCAGCGATGCCTGCCTCAGCTCAAACCCAGTCAGCTCCGGCACAGAACAATAGTGATTCTAATGGAGTTGTTCTAGACAGAACTCCCCTTCAAGAAAGCAAGGAAGACAACAATCATTGGGGCGCTTTGGGTTTGTTGGGAATCCTCGGTTTGGCGAATCTGTTTCGCAAGGATGAACCCAAACGCTACCGCGATCCGATGGGCGAATAATTTTTTAAAACGGATATCGCACCAGCCAAAAACAACATCAACTGTCCTGGATTTAGAAACCGGGTTTTTTAGGAAAAAACTGGATTATTGCCTTTAATCCGGGCAAAAAACTCGGTTTCTTTGATTTGATATTTATGGGCATTTTTGCCACACAGTTGATTCAATCGCGCCACAAAGCAATCCCGCCCAATAAACCGCTGACATTCGGTACTATTTTCACCTGCGGCGGTAACTCAAAAACAATCTTTTTAGTATTGCCACCGCCGATGTAAATGCGATCGCAGTTAAAGAGATTTTGCAGAGAGGTGAGCGCTTTTTCCAGACGGCGATTCCATCTTTTGGAACCGACTGCATCTAATGCCGCTCGTCCTAATTGCTGTTCGTAAGTTTCCCCTTTCCGAAACGGGTGATGTCCTAATTCTAGATTTGGCACCAAGATACCATCGACAAATAAGGCAGAACCGAAACCGGTGCCAAGGGTAATTACTAATTCTACCCCCGTCCCGGCAATTGCTCCCAATCCTTGAATATCGGCATCGTTAGCCACTCGCACAGGTTTTCCCAAGCGATCTTTGAGGGTAGTTTCTAGGTCAAACTCTATCCAAGACGGATCTAAATTCACTGCGGTTTTGATGACGCCTAGACGCACGACGCCTGGGAAACCGACGGATACTCGGTCAAATTCCCCTTGTCCGCTGGCTAAAGAGGCGATCGCCTCTAGTACGGGTTCCGGTTTCGGTGGTTGAGGCGTTTCTAAACGGCTGCGTTCCGTTTGGGGTTGGCCTTCATGATCCAAAACCATAACTTTGATGCCACTTCCGCCAATGTCAACGGCTAAGGTGCGAGTCGATCGATCTTGTTGAGTCATTTGATTGTTAAGACTTGCAAGTTGGTCAAATTTTAATTTTTGAATTGGCAAAACTTTTGAATCGCTTCCCAAATTTCGGCTAGGACGTTTCCCAAAGAATGATCGTCTTCTAATTCGATTAATTGCACCCAGGGACGGTTAGCGGCAAAATCTCTGCTAGCTTGAATCGGTATTATTGTATCATGCTTGCCGTGAAGAATTAACGTAGGGACGGAACGCATTAATTTTTGTTCAGGGTATTGAGCCATATCTGCCAAAAACTGATAATTCAGTGGCAGATAACGCTGTTCGCCGTAGTGATAAACGGGCAGATATTTCTCCGACTGCCACTTTTCTAACTGTTGCTGTCCCAACAGCGGCAGCCAGTGGGAGATAAAGTCAAAAGCCGGTGCTAACAAAACTATTTGCTTTACTGACAATTGTCGCTGGGCCAACCAAGCCGCTGTCAGTCCCCCAAAACTCGACCCAATGATGGTGATTCCCCCGATATTTTTTACTTTTTCTGTGGGAGATTGAGAGGCTTCGGTTGGCAAAAAGTCTGTTTCTATTTGGTTTAATTGGCGGGTGAGAGTGACCCCAGAAAAATCCTTTTGATTGAGATCGGGAGTTTTTAGGTCAATCCCTAGATCGGAAAAGCGGTCTCGGAAATATTTTGCCTTAAGGGAATCGGGACTTGAAGCAAATCCGTGTAAATAAATGTAATTATACTCGTTCTGTAGATTCATCCAGAAAAATTTATGAGACTTCCCAACTAATTATTTTAACTTAATATGACTTATTAACTAAAAAACTTAAGATGCTCCATCCAATAAAATATATAAGGATATTCCGAATAGTTCAATGATTCGTAGCGAGTTGACTTCTGTGCTTTTAGAGTGTTTATAACAAACTCAAGCACTCCTAAACTTGAAACTTGCTTCGCTTTTAGACTGCTTTATCGAAGAGATAAAGCAATCGCATTGATTACAGAAAAGCTTCGTTTATCGATGCCTGCCTTTATGGATTTCTACCTGCTTACAATGAATCGCAGAGTGCGTACTGGACACCCTGCGATTCACTCAAAACTACTCGTCAATTACTGGGTTTTTTGACCGTTTGGCATCCTGTTTTTAGCAGTTTGTCGGCGCTGCTGTATCATTTGAGCTAATTGGCTGCGCTGTTCGGCTGTGAGCAATTCTCGCATTGCGAGTGTACTTTCAAATTGCACCTCTTCCAACTGCTGCCTCAATCCGATTATTTGACGGTGTTTTTCGCGCATTTCGCTAGCATTTGCCGTGCCGGACATCATCGTTTCCAATTCTTGTCTGGCTTGGCGGACTGCTTGCATCCGCTGGGAAACTTGGTCTTTGTAGCGATCGCGAACTGCCTGCATTTGCTGCTTTTGGTCTGCGCTTAAATTAAGTTTCTCGAACATCCCACCTTCCCTGCCACCTGGTCGATTGGGACGCTGGTTTTGGGCAATTGTTTCTGGTTCTAGGGGATTAGGAACTGCTATTGCTGCGGCTGTGCTACCGAGAGTCAGCATTAAAACGGCTAGGGCAGATATACGACGAATTGACATGAAAATTACCTCTTTGAGATTAGTTATTTGTTTGCGTTTCGCTGTCAGCACTCTGGCTGAAAGTCAACCAGTCTGTTTGCGAGCGATCGGTCATATTTTTTTCGCTAGAATCATGCAGGACACCCTCCCAGTTACTCACTAAAAATGCTTCTAACTTAGCTGTTTCATGATCGGGCAATTGTGCAGTCTCAAACGCACGGTAGCCAGACCAAAAAACTAGCAAGCCCGCGGCGATCGCAGAAGGAAAAACCCACTTGCGAAAACCGATCATTCTTGACCTCTTACTAGACCGGGTAAATTGGGGTTCTCTTAGATAATTGAGCTTTCTCTCACCCGCCTCATTCCTCTCTATTGCGGCTAAAAGTTTTTGCTCAAAATCGGGCGCAGCTTCTGGAACGTTTGGGCGATGTTGCTTCAAGAAATTAACTAACTTTTGGTCGCTGCTTGGGTTATTCATAGCTCGCTGACACCTTCTTTTTGCAAAAATTGTCGCACAGCATTTCGGGCATAAAACACGCGAGATTTGACAGTTCCTGCGGGCAGTCCCAAAATTTGGGCTACTTCTTTTTGCGGGATGTCTTCTAGGTCGTGTAGCACCAAAACGCTGCGGTGTTCAAAGCTCAATTGATCCAGTCCCCGCTGCACTAAATCTTCATAGTGCAACTGCATCAAGTCGGATGTGTTATCTTTGATAATAATCCCATCCATTACTTCTTGATTTTTAAGTTGGGAGTCAAAAGAATGCTGTTTAGCGAATGCTTGTCTTTGGTCGGAAGCCACATTCCAAGTGATTCGATAAAGCCAAGTAGAAAAGTTTTCCTGGTGCTTGAGTTTGGGCAATCCTTTCCACACTCGCAGAAATACTTCTTGTGCTAAATCGTCAAGAAGTGACGGGCCGCAGAGTTGGTAAAGGGTTGACCTGACTTTGTGTTGGTAGCGTTTGTAAAGGTACCGAAAGCAAGTACGATCGCCCTTTAAACATTGAGCAACTAAGTCCGAGTCGGAACAGTCATCGGTTAAAACATTGGCTGACACAGCTAACACCTGTGAAGTCTCCCCCACCAGTTCGTTATCTGAAGTGTTTAGACAGGACGATCGCAAAAAAGGTTCAAAGGATTTAAAATTTTTTTTCGACGAGGCTGCAGGTAGGGAAACGGCACTGCCGTGTCCTGATTTTTCCTGTAATTAACGGGTTCCGAGGTGTAAAGCCTGGGAACCCAAATCCAGAGTCCGAGCCTTGGTTGAGAACATGGACGTTCTGACTCGCCCCAGAAGCGTTACTTTTGCTAAGCGCCTAGTAACAAGTAAAACCAGTAAAAATTTGCTCAGCGGCTAGGAACATGACAATGCCCATTGGTGTCAACTTAACCTCAAATCTAGTGCGAGTCTTCTGTCGAGCGATTAAAACCCGATCGCCCCAGCGCTCCCCGAATTGTTGCGGAGGGACAAGAATCTTCTCTTTTGTCCCCCTTTTTAAGGCTACCGCGTACACACAAGTGGATTATGAGCTAGTTTCCACTCTTGCTGTTCGACCAATGCCTTGGTCGGAGGGTAGATTAATTGTATAAGTACCCTGATAAGGCTGTTCTCTTAAGTAGGCATAAAGCAATTGTGACTTGTCTAATAACCGACGGTATTGTACAAGTGATTTAGAAAAGGTATATATAGCGGTTCTCAATTAAGGGAGGTACACGTTTAGATTGAATAATTGAATAATTGGGGAATTTACGAATTAATTAAAAAGTCCTCCATCCCCCAATTTAAAATCTAAATTTATACATCATCTACTTGAGAAAAGCTATAGTAGACTTACCGCTTTTATTAACGGGAGAGTTTGAGGCGATCGCCTGTCTGCGATATTGCTCGATCCAGGATTGAATTGCCAATTTAAATTCAGCTTTTTGTGCGTCTTGAATTCCTTTTGGATCGAAGCGAGCGCAATAATGAATTTCAATCAACAATGCTAACTCTTCGAGACAATATAATTCCGGTTTTTCTTTTTTTAACCTCTCGATCCAATTTTTAAAAGACTCGGAAGGAGGGCGAATCAATCCAGACTCATTTAACGCCTGTTCGATTAAATAAAATTCCGATTTCGGACTCAACGAATCTTTGTTATAAATAGCTTTTAGCCAGCTTTGTTTCTTAGATAAAAGGCGTACATTTTTCTTAAAATTAGGATTACACCTCCAAAAAAATATTAAGACCAGCAGGATGACTCCCCCATACTTCAATCCATTGCTACCGGATAAATATCGCAACCCCAGCAAAATTTTGTAACTCAATAGCGACCATAAATCAGAGATAAATGCCCCTGGGGGAGCAGCAGCATCCTCCATGCTTTCCCAATCAGAAGGCGTAGCATCAAAAGCTTGCCATTTTCCCGCGATATAAGCCAAAGTCCAAGCATGAGCATGGCGACTTCTTACAATATATTGGTTCTCCAAAGAACTAAATTCGTGAACAGAATATCCAACTGCATAGCGGGCTGGAATACCGAGTTTTCTCAGGAGAAGTGTCGCAGCAGTAGCAAAATATTCACAATGTCCAGAGCGAGTGTTCAGTAAAAATGTTGATAGAGGCGTAGCATCATTATCTTTGCCCCTAAGCTTCAGTGAATAAACGAAATTTTTTATAAAAAACCACTCTATTTTATCTAAAATTTCTGGTTGCGACTTTCCTTGAGTATCCACTTGACTGAGGATTTTATTCAGTGCCGCCATTTCTGATTTTGGTATTTGCAGGTCGTCTTCTGTAGGCGGGCTATCTACAGAAAAATTATTATTAAAGTAGCTTCGATAAGCCAGCATATCAACTTTTCCCACCACTTTTATTGTGCCATATTTATTCTTTTCCATCTGACTGACAGGCAATGCGTCAATTTTAAAAGTTCCATCTGGCAGCTTTAATACACCTTGGTTGCCTGGGAGTGTAGCCGAAATAGTAATCGTTGATGGATTCGGTAGTTGGTCGCCTAAATCCCAAGTTGTGCCATTAATCTTTGGTTGTACGCGAACAAAGTTAGGATTTAAGGCCAGCCAAAGTGAAGAGTTGTAGCGATTATAAGTGGCTTCTCTTAGCAGTCGGGGAGGAGTCTGTTTAGGTTCAGGAGCAACTCTAAAAATTATTTCATTTGACTGTTTTAATAATCCCACTGACCCGATGTTCGTTTGTTTTTTCAAAAAATCTGTTTCTTGAGAGTTCCCCTGACTAAGCCATGAGATTGCTTGCTGTTCTACTGCTAGGTGAAGTTGGTGCAGGCCCATCTGTCCTATAAATCCTATACTGCCAGCAATTAACATCAGACCCAGCCAGAGAATAGATGAAAATCTTTTCGGTCTCACAGACCACAAAGCAATAGCGGTTAAGGCAAATACCCCAGCATAAAAAGAGCTCTCTCTACTGTTCGCCGTACTAGCAGATAGCAGACAACCGATAAAATATGGATAATTTAGATTCACCATCAAGGGGTTAAGTAGTGCTGTTTTTGGGGCCTTGTTTAGCCACCAAAACAGTTGGCGTATATCCAAACTTTCCTTGACAGAATATACCTGAGCAGCTACCAGTGGAAAAAATACACCAGGAAGCCACTGCAACAAATTATATATCAAGTAAATAGAGCGGTTGGCGACCAGGAGATAAACCAACAAACAGCACAAAAAAATCAGGCAGAAATTAGCAAGGCGCCTAAAATCACTAGCTGAAAAATCCCACCGATAAGGCAACCAGTTAGCTGCCTCTAAAATTAGAGCAATTGGCAACGCAAAAAACCATAGTCCCGTCTGCCAGCCCCAAAAAATTACACTAGCACCCAAAAGAAACACTGGCATTTTCATAATTTCATTAACTCCTCTTGTATTTGACCTAGCTTTAAAATATGGCAGCTTGTTAAGTCATCTTTAATCCACTCTAAATTTAAGCTATCTAATTGAGCTTCTCGCTCTGTTAAAATTAAAACTAATGTATGGATACCGCGACTTCTCAGATAATTTACTAATGTTTTTCTAGGTTCGTCCCAACACAAAAATATACAAATACAACCACTTAGGAGAGAGATTTTCTCCATCAAAACTGAGGTGAGCGAGTCAAAAGCTTTATCCTGGCAGGCAGCAACAGAGGCGAGAATTTCTAGCATTTTTTCAGTAGAGTTCAGCCCTCTGCCAAAGGTAAAACAATAAGCTTCTTGAACGACGAACATCAAATCCAATAAGGATTCTTGAGTCTGAACTTCATAGGATAATGAAGCAGCAAGTGAGATGGCCTCCTCTAAAATTTCACTATATTTTACACTTTGAAATGTATCCAAAATTAAGGCGTGCCTCACAAAAAATTCATCCTGTTCTTCTTTGACAATGGGCTTACCTGTTTTTGCCCAGCTTTTCCAGTGAATTTGGCGTAGCGAATCTCCCGGCCGATAATCCCGCAGAGACCTAAATTCCTCGGAATCTCCTACGGATGAAGCTAATGTTACGCCACCTGATTGATATCTTCTTGAGCCAGGAAGCTGAATTGGTGGTAAATGATAGAGTTTGGGTAAAATTAAGATAGATTGGGGCAAGGAAATTGTTTTACAAGCATTCCAAATCCCAAAAGGATCTGACCTAGTAACTGTTAGACCAGTCAGGCGGATAACACCTCTGTAGGACGGCGTAATTTCACATACCACTTCTGTTTTGCTATTGGGTGGAATAGGAGGCAATTCTATGACCTTAGCTGTGGCGCATTGTTTTCGAGAAATCAGCCACAGCCAACGATGATAGCCGAAGTATTTATCGAATGAAGTGCGCTGTTCTTCACCGGGTTCAGGTGTTTCTATAAATTCTTGAAAAGTTGGGCAGGTGTCGGCAAAAATTTCCCCCAATTTCAGGTTATTTTGACTCTGGCTAGTTTTGTTATGAATGAGAATACGGTATTTAAAAGTGACTCCAACAGTTGCAAACTTTGGCAAGAACCGTACTGCGTTGAAGCGGAAGCGAAAAAATCTACTGAAAATTATGGCTATTCCTATAATTGACAACAGGAAAGTAAAGATTTGATAGGTCAGGGTTTGATTAGTATCTAATCCTAAAACCCCCGCTAAAAGCGTGCAGCTAAGCACTGCTAACCCATTGTTGGTCAATCGCTTCTTTCGCGAGCGATTTACACGCGCACCGAAGCGAAAAATAGCGTAGAAAACACGTTTCATTTTTTAGGCGGGTACAGGAATAGATTTGATAATTTCTTCAACAACACCTGGGGCCATTCTACCCGAAAAACGCGCTTGAGGTTCCATTACTAGGCGATGAGCGATGACTGATACCGCCTGTTCTTGAATATGTTCGGGCGTAACAAACTCATAGCCATCGAAGAAAGCTAATGCTTGAGCAACTTTCATTAAAGCTATGGAAGCTCTGGGACTCGCCCCTAGTTGTACGCCTTCGGCTGAGCGAGTTGCATTCACGATATCTACGAGGTAACGTTTCAATTCTTCACTAATTCTAATTTGCTTTACCTGCTGTTTTAAGCTAATTAAATCCTCTAAATTAACGCAGGTTTGAAGTGTATCAATAGGATGTTGATGGATTTGGTCTCCGAGCAGGTTAACTTCGTCTTCTGGCGAGATGTATCCTAGACTAAATTGAACTGCAAAGCGATCCATTTGGGCTTCAGGAAGTGGATAAGTGCCACGAGATTCTACTGGATTTTGAGTAGCAATGACAAAAAATGGGTCTTTAAGTTTGTGCAAATTTCCGTCAATGCTGACTTGAAATTCTGCCATTGCTTCTAGGAGGGCGGATTGGGTTCGCGGTGATGACCGATTGATTTCGTCAGCCAAGATAATATTAGCAAAAATAGGGCCTTCGTGGAAATGGAACGTGCGTTGATTGGGGTCGAGCATGGATATGCCCAAGATATCGGATGGCAAAAGGTCAGGTGTAAATTGAATGCGTTTAAAGCTGACATCGACAGATAAGGCTAGGGCTTTAGCTAGGGTAGTTTTACCTGTACCGGGATAATCTTCTAGGAGGACGTGCCCGCCACTCACAAAGGCTGACAGCAATTTCCTGATTGCTGCTGATTGCCCTTTCACCACTTTTTGAATGTTGTTGGAAATCCTTTGATAAATTTCTCTGCCAGACTGAGCGTGATTTTCTGTAATTGCTTTATCCATTATTTATTGTGTTCGTAGCGTTCGGTTAATGTCCCGCTGATTGGCTTGTTCCGATTTAACTATTTACAGCATTTTTCCAATATGTATAAGTTTTTAAACCAATAATTTCTTTATTTTCATTATATATCTCGTCCAAACACCTGAAAAGAGCCAAAGCATAATTCTTCAATCCCAAATTTGTCAAACTTGTGACAATCCTAGTCAGCCGCAGATAGTTGTGATTAAATGGTTCAATCCACTCTCTTTTTCTTGACAAATATTCCTCGGATTTGGCAATTACAATTTCTGCGTTTTCCCCTTCGCGGCATTCCAGCCCGTAAAATGCCAGCATGACTTTTAGAGATTTAACTAAGCGACTTCTCAATTCTTCACTTGTTCTAAAAGCTTGAATTACCTCATCATTTAAAGTCGGAGCACTGGAATTAAAGCGGCTCTTTTCTCTCAGCGGAAACAGCCATTGAATGTAATTGTGCACGGATTCCAGCTTCTGGTAATCCCACGACCACATATCCTCGATCGCCCGACCTTGTGAATCAGGCTGCTGACCGAGATAGAATGCTAAAATTTTGTTTTGTTTGGTTGAATTACTCATTGATAAGCTGTTTTGTATCTAAACTGTATTTTTGGGCGGGTGGGACGCCCACCCCACAACCAGAAAATTAAATTTTTGTGTGGAACAGGCAGGATGCCTGTCCTTCAAAATAGTTTTCTTGAGTCGGTTTTAACTGACTTTAGCTATTAGCCAGGGGTTTAAACCCCTGGCTGCTTCCCCCGGTTTACCGCAAAGTAACAAACTCTTCAGCAGTCGATGGGTGAATGCCAATAGTCGCGTCGAAGTCTTTCTTCGTAGCTCCCATATTAACAGCGATCGCCATTCCTTGAATAATCTCGCCCGCGTCTTTCCCAACCATGTGCACGCCCAAAACTCTGTCAGTATTAGTCTCAACGATTAACTTGACAAAAGTTTTCTCGTCTGCACCTGTCAAGGCGTGAAACATCGGTCGAAACTTGGCTGTGTAGCACTTAATTGAATCGCCAAATTTAGCCCTGGCTTGGCTTTCTGTTAAGCCGACTGTACCCGCTTCCGGCTGGGAAAATACCGCAGACGGCACATTTTCGTAATTGATTGCTCTGGGATTGTGGCCAAATTCAGTATCTGCAAAAGCCCGTCCTTCGGCGATCGCAATTGGCGTTAAATTGATGCGGTTGGTGCAATCTCCGACTGCAAAAATGTGCGGCTGACTGGTGCGGCTGTCTTTGGTAACTGCGATCGCACCATTATCGATTTCTACTCCCGCATTTTCTAAAGCCAATTTTTCCAAGTTCGGCAAGCGCCCGGTAGCGCACAACAGCGCGTCTACTATGAGCGTTCCTTCGGATTTTCCCGACAAAGTTAATTGTAAGCCTTCTGGAGTTTTCTCAATGTGGTTGATCGAGCTTTCGGTCAAAATGTTTATTCCGTGCTTAATCATTCCTTCTTGCACGTTGGTGCGAATTTCTGTGTCGAACTCGTTCAAAATTAACTCGCTGCGGATGATTTGAGTTACTTCGCTTCCCAACCCGTTCATAATGCAAGCAAATTCGACGCCGATGTAGCCGCCACCCCAAATGGCAAACCGTTTTGGCTGCTCTTTTTGGAGGAAGATTTCGCGGGAGGTAATCGCGTGTTCGATGCCGGGAATTGGAACTCTTCTCGCTTCTCCGCCGACTGCTATTAAGATTTTGGCTGCGGTAAATTTTTTGTCACCAACTTCGACGGTATGGGGATCAATAAATTTGGCGTATCCTGAGATTAATTCGACTCCGGCTTTTTCGAGGAAGCTGATGTGCAGTTTGCTCAGCCGCCGCACTTCTGTATCTACTGTGGTGATGAGTTTTTCCCAATCGAAGCTGCTTTCTACTGGACTCCAACCGTAGCCCACCGCATCTTCGTAAAGGTGCGAAAATGTTGAGGCGTACACCATGAGTTTTTTGGGGACACAGCCGCGAATTACGCAGGTTCCGCCTACTAAGTCATTTTCGGCGATCGCCACTTTTGCGCCGTAGGATGCTGCTCGCTTGGAACTCGCCAATCCGCCGGAACCCGCACCTATCACAAACAAGTCGTAGTCGTATGTCATAATTGTCTGTACCTTTTTATCGCCAACTTACCAATTTTACGCTTTACTTTTCTTAATGATATCTCAAAAATTTTTTGTTTTTTTTGGGGTCAACTACTTTACTTTTTGCCCTCAACCAGGTATTATTAAATAATAGAAATCTGTGCGTTAATATAAAATTGCTCACACTCCCATTATTAAAGTATAACACAAGCGAACGACAAAAAAAATATAAAAATTTTACTCTTTTGAGAGCGCTACCAAGAAGGAAAGACCTAATTGTCGATCGCTCGTTATAGCCGAGTCGAACTCCCGTAAATCCCTGTAAAAAAGCGGAACTTTGATGCTCTTCCCGATTTTTAAGGGGTAGTAGGGGGCAAGAATCAGGCGGGAGCGGGGCTAATCGCAGCGCAGCGATAGAAAACTGATACTACCTTAACCTATCGGAGCAATCACGGGAGATTACCCTACTGTTTTTGATAATTTCATCAATCCTTGATAATTGCTATATTATAAACATAAATTAATTCTCGGGCTAGCTTTATGATCGAGTGGCTGGTACTCTGGGGAGCAACGGAAGCAGTAGGCATTCTCGTTAAACCCATCTTAGAAGATTTAGTCAAAGACGGCGCGAAGGATTTTGCTAAAGATTTTTTTAAAGATTCCCTGAAAAACGTCTTATTAGGCGAAAAAGACCCGCGAAAAGTCGCAGCGGGCAAAGCCATCAAAAAGTTTTTGGATTTGGTGGAACAGCAGTTGAAAATTGGCGGACTTTCCCCAGAGCAAAGAAAGCTGTATATTAAAGATGTTAAACAGTTTATCAGTAACAAGTCTGTTAAGGAAATTTTGGGCAAGGCTTTTGAGAGCGATCGCGAATCTCTCGATGCCGAACTTCTCGAACAAACCTGGACTCAACTAAATTTAACTTCTTTGCCGCCAAGATTTAAGTGGCAAACTATCGCCAATCAGTATCTCGCAGAAGTTCAAGAAATTCTCTTTGACTCAAAAGACTTGCGCGATATCTTGAATGCTCAAAATCTGGATAGCATTCAGAAAAATACTCAAGAAACGGCGGGGATTATTCCCGATTTTGACTTTAGGCAATATCAAGAAGCTCTGTGCGAGCGTTACAGCAATCTCAATTTAAGCAGCGTCGATCCCAATACCTACGATTATCGGGAAAAGCTGAAGGTTTGGCAAATCTTTATTTTCCAAGATGTGCGATCGATTTACGAATCATTTGTGCCCCAAGCTTACGAAATTCCTAAAGAACATCAACGGCGGCTGCAAGACAGCAATCAATTAGACGCGATCGATCTAGAAAATTTAGATAAATATCGGCGCGGTTATTTTTCTCAGCCGATCGTATCGGTGTTAGATGTTATCAATGACAAGCAAAAGTATCCCTACATTGTTATTTTAGGCGATCCGGGTTCTGGCAAGTCTACTCTGTTACAATATTTAGCATTAAACTGGGCGAGATCGCCCTTAAATAGCGTGACATCTCTGCCGATTCCGCTGCTAATAGAATTGCGGACTTACATTCGCAGCGGGGAATCAGGACATTGCAAGAATTTCCTGGAATTTTTCCATCAAAGTCCGGGTTCAATTTGTCATTTGAATCAGCATCAATTGCAGAAACAGCTTAAAGCAGGCGACGCTGTGGTGATGTTCGACGGGTTAGATGAAATTTTCGATACCGGGAAACGAGAAGATGTAATTACGGCGATTCATCGGTTTACTAATGAGTATCCCGGCGTGCGAGTGATTGTCACCTCTCGGATTATTGGTTACAAACCTCAACGCTTGCAAGATGCAGAGTTTCATCACTTTATTCTCCAAGATTTGAATGCGGAAAAAATTCAGGATTTTGTTCACCGCTGGCACGAATTAACTTTTACTGATGCTGGGGAAAAAGCGCGCATTAGTCAGCGCATGAAAAGAGCATTGGAGTATTCATCAACGATTCGAGATTTAGCAGGAAATCCGTTATTGTTGACGATTATGGCGATTTTGAATCGCAGTCAAGAATTGCCGAGAGACAGGGCGGAACTTTACAATCAAGCTTCGCGCGTGTTGCTGTATCAATGGGATGTGGAAAGGGCTTTAGTAGAGGATAGCAGGCTCGATCCGAAAACTATTGATGCTAAAGATAAGCAAGAAATGCTGCGGCGAGTCGCTTACAAAATGCAAGCAGCACCTGAAGGGTTGGCTGGCAATATTATTAGTGCGGAAGATTTGGAGAATACCCTCACAGCATATCTGAAGAGTAAAGATTTCGATCGACCGAAAGAGCGGGCAAAGTTGATAATTAACCAACTGCGAACTCGCAACTTTATTTTATGTTATTTGGGTGCGGATAATTATGGGTTTGTGCATCGAACTTTTTTGGAATATTTCTGTGCGTCGGAGGTGGTGGAAAGGTTTGAGAAGAGGCGAGAACTTTCTTTAGATGAGTTGAAAACAGAGGTTTTTGGCACGCGCTGGGATGATGAATCTTGGCAGGAAGTTTTGTGCTTGATTGCGGGATTGATAGATGGACGGTTTACAGGGAAATTGATTGAGTTTTTGATTGAACAGTCTGAGGAATTTGAAAATTGCCAGAGCCTGTTTTTGGCTGCAAAGTGTTTGAACGAGGTGAGAGATAGAAAAATCATTGCTGGGATTGATAGTGAATTGCTTGAACGTTTAAAAGAGTTAACGAAGTGTGCTCTCAGCGAGCAGAGCATAGGTCTTCATGTAAATGGCAAAGAAATTGAACTGGTTAGAGAAATTCATACTCAAGCAGTAAGTGCGATCGCCTTTACTTGGAAAGATGACCCTAAAACCTTACTTTGGCTCAAACAACTGGCTGAATCTGATGATAATTGGGGTGTGCGATATTCCGCGATCCAAGAATTAGCATGGGGATGGAAAGATGATTCCGAAACCTTACCTCTCCTCAAACAACTGGCTCAATCTGAAGATGACAATTGGGCCGTGCGACACGCAGCAGTCCAAGAATTAGTACGGGGCTGGAAAAATGACCCGGAAACTTTACCCCTTCTCAAACAAATAGCTCAATCTTATGATGATTCTCTTGTGCGACGTTTAGCAGTCCAAGAATTAGCATACGGATGGAAAGATGACCCTGAAATCTTACCTACTATCAAACAAGTAGCTCAATCCAGTGGTTGTAGGGTTGTGCAAAGTGCAGCTCTTCAAGAATTAGTACGGTGGTGGAAAAAAGACTCTGAAACCTTACCTATTCTCAAACAACTCGCTCAATATGATGATAGTTCATATGTGCGAGAAACAGCACTTCAAGAATTAGCCCGGGAGTGGCAAGATGACCAGAAAATCTTAGATATTCTCAAACAACGCGCTCAATATGATGATGATTCGGATGTCCGAGAAGTAGCAGTCCAAAAATTAGCACTTGGGTGGAAAGATGACCAGGAAATCTTACCTATCCTCAAACAATGCGCTCAATATGATGATGATTCAGATGTACGAATTGCCGCATTACTAGAATTAGCACGTGGGTGGCAAGATGACCCCGAAACCTTATCTATTCTTAAACAACGCGCTCAATATGATGATGATTTCAGGGTGGGATTTTTAGCACTTACAGAACTAGCATATGGGTGGAAATATGAACCAGAGATATTTGAGGGGTTATGCGATATTGCTATCAATCATCCTTTTGAACGTCAGTATAGCTTCCAATATCATCCTAGAAAAGTAGCACTTGAAATCATGGTCGAGCAATACTCCGATCACCCACAAACTTTAGAAATACTTCGCCATCTATTTGCCAACGATCCAGATGAAGAAGTCTGGCAGTGGGCCCACGAAAAGTTGACCGAATTAGAGAACCTGTGATAGAAACACAAAAAGCAGCAAGAAAATATGATTGTAGCTACTAATATCCCAAAAGCTTATGCAGAAATAGTTGAATTTTTGGCGACGGCCCTACTTCCCACAGCCTTATCAACTTTCAACTCTCGGAGGAAACAAAAAAGCATATCCTCGACCTAATTTATGCCCACAATCATCAAGGCTTGACCCGCGCTGGAAAAAGCAAATTAGATAACTATCTAGTGCTAGAACATCAGATGACTCTCATCAAAGAACTCACAAACACGTCCTTAAAGATTTAGTTTTTTTATATTTCGTCAATTAGCGTCCAAACGATCGCCACTCCAGCCGCCAAAACCGATAAGAAGTGTTAAGTTAGTAGTTAGTTGTGTCGATCGCACAGAAAAAAAAATGCCTGAACTACAAACCGATACATACCAAGACCTCGACCCGCAAGTCCTCTCAAAGCCCGTTGTTGTGGGTCTGGAAGAGGTAACAAAAGTTTACGGGATTGGCGACCTAGAAGTTCGCGCCTTAAACGGCGTCAGCTTGACCGTAAGACAAGGAGAATATTGCTCGATTATGGGCGCGTCGGGTTCCGGCAAATCTACAGCTATGAATATTATCGGCTGTCTCGATCGACCTACGAGCGGCAGTTACTACTTAGACGGCGTAGATGTCGCCCAAATGCCCGAAGGAGAATTAGCCGGAATTCGCAATTTAAAATTAGGTTTTGTATTCCAACAATTTCACCTGTTGCCTCAATTGACAGCATTAGAAAATGTCATGTTACCGATGGTTTATGCCGGCATTCCCGCAGCAGAAAGACGCGAACGGGGAGTAGAGGCTTTAACAAAAGTAGGCCTGGAAAGTCGCCTGCAAAACAGACCGAATCAACTGTCAGGAGGACAGCAGCAGCGGGTAGCCATCGCCAGGGCTATTGTCAACCGTCCCGTGTTGTTGCTGGCTGACGAACCTACAGGTGCATTGGATACAAAAACTACTCAAGAAGTAATGGATATTTTTACAGAATTCAATGAAAATGGCATGACTGTTGTTATGGTAACGCACGAACCGGAAGTGGCGCGCCAAACTCGCCGCGTTGTCTGGTTCCGCGACGGTAAAGTTATTCACAACAATCTCAATCCCGCAGAGCTTTCACACGCGGTATTTTAGTATAATAGTCCGCCAAAAGCGAAAAGAAAATTGGGCGATTGAAATCGCTTCTAGACAAACGAAGTCCGCCTGCGCGGACTGAAGAATTAACAGGGTATCAGTCCTATGCAAGAGGACTTTAGCTATTAGACAGGGGTTTTCAACCCCTGGCGGACTAATAGATAAAATGCCAGATATGTGATTAATGAAAAGCACTCGGAAAAGCTTCCCAAACTCGATCGACAAAATCTCTAAGTTGCCGAGATGCGATCGCACCATCCTTTTTCTCAGCATCCAGAGAGTGCAACTCGGTCAACAGTGAAATTACCTCAGTATCTAAAGCCGCCCGAAACAAGCTCAGCGGCCAAAGCAAATCAGCACCATCTCGCAAATCCGATAAAGTGTATTCTGTGGGTGAATCCTTCCCCGACACCGATACAACTAACATCAAAGGGCGCACCCAACAAACTTGACGTGCCTCAACCACTTGGATAACCTCAGAATGCAGGCACGCATCTCCACATTCTAAACTGACAATTTGACCAGGCTTAAAGTTCAAAGCACAATCCATTAATGCTCACACTTAATACAGACATAACAAAGCAGCCAAATAAGTGCTGCATCTCTCCACAGCACCCGAAAACATTATATCATAATTCCTTCTTCCCTCTTCCTTCTTCCCTCTTCCTTCTTCCTTCTTCCCTCTTCCTTCTTCCTTCTTCCGACTTCCTTCTTCCTGACATCCGTTACATCCGTTACATAATCCGTTGCCGAACTTCCTTCTTCCTGACATCCGTTACATCCGTTACATAATCCGTTGCCGAACTTCCTTCTTCTCCTCAACTTTCATCAAGCTTTTTAAGATCCATTTCGAGCTGGGCACTCAACAATCGTGCTTCTTTTTTACCACCGCCACCATTGGCATAATCCGCCACGGAAATCGGAGAACCGATCGCAATTTTTACCTGACAACCCCATCGAGGAATGCGCGGGCGATAGCGGATACTCATCGGTACAATTTTTACCCCCAAACCCGGTTTGCTCAACTCTGCTTGCATTGCCAAGCGCGCCAATCCCGGCTTAATCGGATGAACTTCGCCATCCTGAAAAATACCGCCTTCGGGAAAAATCACCAACATTTCCTTGTCGAGGAGTAGTTCCACCCCATAACGGAGACTGCCAATTGCCGGATGCTTGAGATCTACAGCAAACCCTCCCAAATTTCTGATGAACCAACCTTGCACTCCTTTGACCTCATCAGCAGTTACCATAAACCGCAAATCGCGTCCAGTCACCTTCTGTCCGGTTGAATAAGGCATCATCAGGGCATCCCACCGGGAGCGGTGCGTAGGGGCTAAGATGACAGGCCCGTCTTTCGGCAAGTGTTCCTGTCCGGTGATCTCAATCTTGCCAAAATGAAACGGTAGGACAACATAGTGACCTAGCGGATAGAGCAAGGAGGTTAACCAAGGAGAAACGCGAGAGCTATTAGATGCTACCTTGGCAGGCATTGGCTTCACTAGAGATGATTTACTGGACTCAACGGCGATCGTGGCGGTGTGGGGCATAGCAATTAAGCTGCTTTCTCGAGATCTCAAGTCTAAAGTAAGTGATTGGACAAATCTTTAGTTTTTGGGTCGGGACACTTTTGCTATTGGCCTTGTACCGATCGAGCGATCGCGCCCGCAAGAGATAATCTCTAACAGGTAAAACCTCAGCCAACCGGACAGCACTCATACAAAGTAGTCGGCCGCCTGGAAAGCTCGATCGGGCAATTACGGATCTATTATTCCAGCTAAAGGGTCAAGTTCGATTAAACATCGCCCAGAAGAGAGTAAAAAATTTTACCTGTTAATTTTTCCGGCGTGTTTCAAACCAGGAAATCAACTGATCGCGGCAAACAGACTCCATAATACCGCCGAGCACCTCTAAGCGGTGACACGAATGCGCGCTGTCTGGAATATTAGCCGCAGTCCGAATCGTGCCAGTTTTCGGGTCATCTGCTCCGTATACCAGCAGGCCAATCCGAGCTTGTACGATCGCACCAGCGCACATCGGGCAAGGCTCTAGCGTTACGTAGAGCGTGCATTGGTTAAGATGCCAGTCTTGCAAAACTTGGCCTGCCGCGCGCAAAGCCAAGATTTCAGCGTGAGCAGTCGGATCGCAGTCTCGTTCTCGCCGATTTTGCGCTTCGGCAATCAATTTGCCAGTACCGTCAACAATTACCGCGCCCACGGGTACTTCACCGGCATCACCCGCTGCTTGTGCCAGCTCCACAGCCCTAGCCATCCAGCGTTTGTGAATAAAATAAGTAGTATCACTAATAGACAATGGCTCAGTTTTAGAATTCACGTCATACCTACGTAACACAAAAACTTAAGATCGAGAAAGAAAGTTACATTACAGCTTAATAGAAAGTCATTTTTAATTATGGACACCACCAAGATAACCACTGAAATTGTTGAGCTGTTGTGCCGCATTAGCCGACAAAAGCTGCGCCAACAAGATATCACTCCCTTGGTAGTGTTTGTGACTGCTCTGATTTCCATCCTGCGCGGAGTGATGATTATTGACAGGACGATCGCAGTTGAAGAAGAAGAACGGCTGCAAAAGACTCTCAAAGCCTTTGCCAGCGGCGACCGCGATCGGGTAGAACTAATTCAGCGCCTTGTCAAAGGAGTATCCAAACAGCAGGTTTACTTCAACCCCACGGAATTGCTAACCCTGACAGCTTTCTTCTCAGAATCAGAAAAACTGTTGCTTATCGGTTCCGGCTACGAAATGTCAGCGGCCGACGGACACATCGATATGCGGGAGCAAATGTACTTACAGTCGATCGCAAATCGGCTCGGCCTCGACTCCAGACACATTGCAGTCCTAGAAACTTTATTTACTAAAGAAGGAACCCTCGACTCACAAGCTTTTGCCGAAGTTCAAGCTTTACTCGATCCCAGCCAATTCGAGTCCCGCGATCCCGTATTTGGCAAAGCAGCAAAGCACTTGCTGAGTATTTTACTCCGCAATTGACATCCTCACCGCCCTAAAGGGAGGGTGATTCCCAAGAATCACTTCTTGAGTTTTCTGCTTCGTCCCGTGCCAGCTAGACTGACTTTACCACCAGTCCCCGCCGCATCCAGTCCACAGACAGTTTGTTTTACTTCCAGGCTATGCCCTAGCCCAGAAATTAGTTCCAACCCACGATTTCTAACCACCTGTGCCGCTGCCACATCACGCGATGCAGTAAAGAAACACACTGGACAAGAATGAATTCTTTCGTCTAGGCGCTTTTTGCCCGTATGCGTCCCACACTCAGGACATTGTTGTGATGTGTAGTCCTTGTCTACCTTGGCAAAGAAAACACCTCGTTTAAAGCACACCCATTGTAGTATGTTGACGAATTGACCGAATCCAGCATCGGCACTAGGTTTACTCAACATTCCTCTGGCCCAAGAGCGAAAGTCGATGTCTTCAACAAATATCATCCCTACGCCGTCACTCATACGGTGGGCTAACTTAAAGTGCCAGTCTTTCCTGGTGTCAGTAATCTGTTGATGAATTCTGGCTATTTTTTGATTGAGCTTATGTCTGTTATTCGACCCTTTCTTCTTATGCTTTAATCTACGTTGCAGTAATTTCAACTCGCGTTGTAGAGTTTGCAGGAAGCGAGGTCTAGCAATTTGCTCGTTATCGCTAATCGCTAGTAGCTACAAATTTATCAAACCCTAAATCCAAACCTCGCGGATGACCGGATATGGGTGTATCTGGCACTGATACATTTAACTGTAATGACAACATGACAAAATATCCCGATGCCCGTCGTACAACCCTGGCTTGTTTAATTTCAAATCCCCCTGGGATTTGGCGTGACAAGCGCAAACGAATCCACCCTAGTTGAGGCAATTTCAGCAAACTTCCATTGATGGGATTTTTGCCCAATTGAGGAAACACAAACGATCGCATTCGGTATTTGTTCTTGAAGCGAGGGAAGCCTAGTTTCTTCGCTCTCATGTCCTCAAATGCCCTGTCCAGCGTTCTTAAGGCTTGTTGCAATACTTGCGAATGTACGCTCGTGAGGAGGGGAAATTGCTCTTTGGCAAGAGTCAATCGTTTAGCCTGAGTGTGGTAACTAGGGTATGGCTCGTCAGCCCTGAGTATGTACTCCTGTTCGATGGAACAAGCATTTACAGGCGACTTGCGGGAATTCAACCAGTCTTTGCGCTCCCGCAAAGCAAAGTTCCATACAGAACGACACACAGCGAATATCCGCTCCATAGTATCGACCTGTTCTGGAGTTGGTTCTAGTTTGAATTCCCACGTCATGTTTAGCATGAAATTATTTTACACGCTTACTGAGTATGTGTAAAACTGTCCTCCACTTCGTTAAAGGACGGGGTTTTAGACGCAAATTTTCGATAAATTTTGGATCTGTAAAAGTCGTGAGAAGAGTTTGAGGATTTGGCGCTGTGTCCATTTGAGATGGGACTTGGGCGCTCTTACCCTCAAAAACCGGGTTGTTTAACCCCTACCAAGAGCCTTGCACGGCGTATGTTCGTAAAAAAACTGGCTTTCTGCCTAAGTCCCGCTTTATTTTTTGGGCAAGAGTCGATCGACCCTTGTATCCCATTGAACCGAATCAATCTAGAATCTAAAAGCGACTTGTCGCTGCCTTAATGCACCCTGCTCGGTCTCAAATCTCAAATTGATTGATTATGCAAATTGAATGGCAAACCGCCAAAACCTACGAAGACATTCTCTATCACAAAAGCGGTGGCACCGCCAAAATTACCATCAATCGACCTCACAAACGGAACGCTTTCCGTCCCAAAACCGTGCAGGAACTGTGCGATGCCTTTACTGATGCCCGCGAAGACACAAAAATCGGCGTTGTCCTTTTCACCGGTGCGGGGCCTCATACAGACGGCAAATACGCCTTTTGCGCCGGCGGCGACCAAAGCGTGCGGGGTACGGCGGGATATGTAGACGAAGGTGGCATACCCCGGTTGAACGTGCTCGACTTGCAGAAGTTGATTCGCTCGATGCCCAAAGTTGTAATTGCTTTAGTTGCAGGCTACGCAATTGGAGGGGGTCACGTTCTGCACTTAATTTGCGACTTGACGATCGCTGCTGACAATGCTATTTTCGGACAGACCGGCCCCAAAGTCGGCAGTTTCGACGGTGGTTTCGGAGCTAGCTATCTCGCCAGAGTCGTTGGTCAGAAAAAAGCCAGAGAAATTTGGTTTTTATGCCGCCAGTACAGCGCGCAGCAAGCCCTAGAAATGGGTTTAGTCAACTGCGTCGTGCCCGTCGAACAACTAGAACTAGAAGGGATTCAGTGGGCGGCGGAAATTCTCGAAAAAAGTCCGATCGCGATTCGCTGTTTGAAATCTGCTTTTAATGCCGACTGCGACGGTCAAGCCGGTTTGCAAGAACTGGCGGGAAATGCCACTTTGCTGTACTATATGACCCAGGAAGGCGCCGAAGGCAAACAAGCCTTTTTGGAAAAACGGCAACCTGATTTTAGTCAATATCCTTGGCTGCCATAGCTGGATGGAGAAATCAGTTTTTTTTATGCGCTCATATTAAAGTAGATGCTGCTGATTTTTATGAGTTAGTAAAGCCAAATGCACCCGATGTCCAAAAGTATCAGTATTGATACCAGTTCCCAAAAAGAATGAAACTGCTTTGTCAGATCCAAACCATGATAACGATCAGTGATTTCCCAATCGAAAATCGAAAATGGTATGATCTATCCTGCTGCCGACTAACTAAACCGAGACTGCTGCTGCGGATTTTTCGGTTAACGTTGTGCATGTAAGCTGGCAGGCATGACGCTCGGAAAGAGTGACGGCGACATCCTGCAGCGTCAGAGTCGATTCTTGCCACATTCCAATTTCTTCTATGTTTTCCCAAGATGACCTAAAAGGCGAAACCGCTAAAGCACAAGCTTTCCAGTGACCTTGAACCGGCCCGCCTAGTAGAGCGCAAACACCCCCGCGTCTCCCCTCAGGGGTATAGTGCCTGCAGTGACGGCAAGCTGAAGTTAAAGGTGAAGTTAAGGAGGTTTGCATAAAAGTTCTTAGGGAAATCATTTTCATCTCTAATTCTCCCTTGCAGAGCTAGCCTGCCTGAGAGCCTCCCAGCCTTTATTCTGTCAGGCTTGTAGCGATCCCCGAAGCATAATTAAATTTTATAATTTATTTATAATCTCGTTATATATAGAAACAATTAGCTCTGTCGTTGCTCATTGTATAGGTAAAAACAAAGGTTAAAACTTTATAAAGCCGTCAGGGATCAAGAAAAAGTACAAATGTACAACGACTATGAGACGTTATAAATAAGCGGTAGCTCAGGATACAAAAAGCTGCTGAGAGTTTCGGTAAGCTGCCCCCGGGACACACCCACAATTAAGTCTTAAAATGAAAATGAAAAGATAACCGCAGGCGATCGCTCCCCTGTTGCATTGAAGCCAAAAGTAGCTAATCATAAAATAGGCAAGTTTTCAAGCTTCTTGTTTATCTCTACAATCAAAACATTAAAATTAATTCAGAGGCGGTAGGAGTTTTGCTAATGAGTAAGCGTTCTTCGGTTGAATCCCCAAATCATCAATCCTCTTCAACCCCAATCAAGCCTGCTTTGCAAGCAGTCCTGGGGAGTCTAGATGTAAACCTAGAAGCAGAACTGACAACATACAGAAGGCACAGGAGGCGCGCCGAACAGTGGGTGTCGCCCTCAGTTCGTACCGGCAAGCAAACAGCCACAACCGAGCAACAGCTAGCCCAAAATTTGGCGCCCAAGACTGCGGAGGAAACCCAGCAGCCGCTATCGCTGCCCCTATCCATTGCCGGCACTCAGGGCGATGCCCCGCTAGCAACTACCAGGGGCGGGACAAAATTATCTAGCAGTGCCTTGGCACCCAACAAGTATCTCGAATCAAGCGAAAAACTGATCGAAAGTTTGGACGAGTCAAAAGCTGAGCCTACGGTAGAACGCAGTTTAGCCGCCAGTTTGTTAACTCCCTTGGGACTGAGTTCGATGCTGCTGTTTTTGCTGTCATGCACAGCTTTGGGCTACGCAGTCATGTACCCGTCAAATCTGGTTAAGATGGCAGGCCTGAGCCGTTTCCTCGATCGCACCTCACCCTCTTCAAGCGACACTCCCGCCTCTACTGGCACCTCAGATACCAGCACCAAGGAACTGCCGAAAGCTCCAAATCTGGTATCCAAGGAATTTGTGGAGCTAGATTTGAGCACTCTCAGCAATGTCAAGCCGACAGTCAGCCCGATTCCTTCCCCGTCACCAAAAGCATCAATCCCGCCAACCCCGCCAGCGCCTCCGGGCCCCAGCGGGGTTGTGCCGATTCCTACAGAAGACGGCAACCCCCCCAGAGGCAGGGAACAAGGACTCAACAATCTGAGTACGGCTTTGCTTCCCACTCCCAGCCCTAGCGCCGCCCAGCCAGTGCCGGCACTGCCAACACTGCCTCCAACACCCTCCCCAGCCCAGCCTGCCGCCACATCTCCGGCGACAGCATCCCCAGCCGCAGCATCCCCGGCGACAGCATCCCCAGCCGCAGCATCCCCAGCCGCAGCATCTCCCCTGGGAAGGCCTGCACGTGCGGCAGACGGTTTCTATTACGTTGTCACCGATTACACCGACGAAAAATCGCTGCAGCAAGCCAGAAAAGCAGTTCCCGATGCCTACGTGCGGAACTTCTCAAAGGGTGTCAAGATCCAAATGGGGGCTTTGAACGATGCTGCCTCAGCAGAACGTTTGGTGAAAGAACTCCAAGAAAAAGGGGTGAAGCCACAATACTATCAGCCATAAATTAGGCAAAGACAATTAAACTGATGATCGGGGAGTAGGTTGGGCCCGAGGCACGAACCCTCCGTTTCGCTTCACCCAACAATTGCTCAGTTTTGATGGGTAATGCTCGGGCCCTACCCATCCTAAAAATAATCATGACGACCTAACTTTGAGGGAATTAAAAATTCAAAATTAAAAATTAAAAAGACGATTGATGAGTTTTCATTTTTAGTTTTGAATTCTGATTTCTCTGTGTTAATTCTAAAGTTGAAAATCGGGAGACTGGCAAAATGGGATTATTCGATCGCCTATGGCGAGTGATTCGAGCCAATATTAACAGTTTGGTCGGGGCTGCAGAAGACCCCGAAAAAATTCTGGAACAGGCTGTAATGGATATGCAGGAAGATTTAGTGCAGCTCAGACAAGCTGTGGCAGGAGCGATTGCAGCTCAAAAACGCACTGAACGCCAGTGCTCCCAAGCTGAGTCTACAGCAGCAGAATGGCATCAGCGGGCGCAGCTAGCTTTGCAAAAAGGCGAGGAAAATTTGGCGCGGGAAGCTCTGACGCGCAAGAAATCTTATCAAGAAACGGCAACGGCGATGAAAGCCAGTCTCGGACAACAGAACGCTGTTGTGACTAAACTAAAAGAAAATATGCGGGCGCTCGAAAGTAAAATTTCCGAGGCAAAATCTAAAAAAGATATGTACATTGCCCGAGCTCGATCGGCCGCATCGTCGGAAAGGCTTCAAGAAATGATGGGCAATCTCAGTACCGGCAGCGCTTTGAGCGCGTTTGAACGGATGGAAGAGAAAGTCATGCAGCTAGAAGCTCGCTCCGAAGCAATCGCAGAACTCGGAACTAATGATTTAGAAAAGAAGTTTCTCTCTCTCGAAGGTGCTGACGATGTGGATACCGAGTTGGCGGCGATGAAAGCACAAATGCTTCCGGGCAAGAATACACCCAAATTGCCGTCGAGCGAGCCGCCCGCATCCTGAACCCCAGACAACAGAACAAGAGTCGGGACGAGCAAAAACTTCTCAACAGCCTAGCTAGAGATGGCTCGAAGCCTGTGGGGGAATTCCCGGATCGAAGTTAAACTCAATAGATAGGTGCATGAATAAGCTTGCCTGCATCACATTACTCGATCGCTTTAAACTGGATTTATCTGTCTGCAAAAATTGCCAAAAACTAAATCGCACTAAAAATCTGACAAGAGTGAATTTCACAACTGCGGGCTAGGGCTATCAAGCCTGCTTTCCGCCTACTTCGTACACCTCACCCAGGAAAAATAGCATTATGGGATTATTTGACCGCATTAGCCGAGTCGTCAAAGCCAATCTTAACGATCTGGTCAATAAAGCTGAAGACCCGGAAAAGATTTTAGAACAGTCCGTTACGGATATGCAGGAAGACTTGGTGCAGTTGCGTCAGGCCGTTGCCAGCGCGATCGCCACTCAAAAGCGTACCCAGACTCAGTACAATCAAGCTGAATCTCAGTCTAACCAGTGGCAGCAGCGCGCTCAGCTAGCCCTGCAAAAAGGAGACGAGACTTTGGCCCGGGAAGCGCTAGTTCGCAAAAAGTCTCACGCTGAAACGGCGGCTACGCTGAAAGCCAGCCTGGATCAGCAATCGGCTCAGGTGGAAAGTCTCAAGCGCAACTTGATCGGTTTGGAGAGCAAAATTTCCGAAGCTAAGACTAAGAAGGATATGCTCAAAGCGAGGATATCCGCTGCTAAGGCTCAGGAACAGCTCAACAATACCATTGGCACATTGAATACTGGCAGTTCAATGGCAGCTTTCGATCGCATGGAAGAAAAAGTTTTGCAGATTGAAGCTCGCGCGGGAGCTTCGGCAGAATTGGCCGCCGGCGGCAGCAATTTAGAGGAACAGTTCCGCTTGCTCGAAAGCGGCGGTGATGTTGACGACGAGTTGGCTCAGATGAAAGCTCAACTGACCGGGGGTTCTGTGTCTCAAGGTCAATTGCCGGCAGCGGGTAAAACGGCAGCAGCTAGTAGCTCGGAGTCGAGCCAGGTGATTGACGCTGAGTTGGAAGAATTGCGATCGCAGCTCAATAAAATGTAGTAATCTCTATCCAAATTTACCTATTTCTCAGATCGCAGGTTTGATAGAATGCTCCGCCGACCTACAGGGCTAGCTTGGGAGGTCGGAGTTTTTTTCAGTAATTCTCAACTACACAAAATAGGAATTATGTCAACTTTCTTTAGATTGATTTAAGGAATTAACTCTTTAAAAAGTGATAGAGTAATTTTATTCCTTGCAATCGGGCTAGCTTGGGAGGTCGCAGTGTTTTTAGCAATTGTTAAGTACACAAAATAGAATGGCTGTCAACTATCTTTATATTGACTTAAGGAATTAACTCTTTAAAAAGTGATAAAGTATTATTCCTTGCAATTGCGTCGGCCTCGCCCGATCGTAACTGTAAATAACTATCAAATATGGCTAATCTGTCATGCCCGTGTACTTTTCTAGAGGCTTTTGTAAAATCAAGTTTTTCAAGGCATTAGCACTTGGTTTTTCAATTGCAGCTATTTGCCCCGCACTGCTATCAGCTCTAAGTGTTGGCGAGTCGATGGTTGGTACCGACTCAGGGGTGCAAGCGCCAATTTTGCATGATAATTTACCGTCTCAATTAAAACTAAATCAAGAAACAGCAGACGATCGCGATCGGCTTCGTGATTTATACTCGGGTTCAGAATCAGATAGAGGCAGTAAAGAGCAAGAAAATAGCATCCCGGATCTCGATCAAACGACGCAAAGTGAGGCCCCAGAAACTCTCCCTCAATTGCCGAACCGAGGAGAAAACAGACAAGAATTTCCCATTCCCAACCCGCGGCCGCCAAATCCGGCTCCCCTCCCATAACCCGCGCGGCCAGCGCCCTTGCTTTCATGCGAACAGCTTTTGCCGCCTGCTTTTCCCGCGCCGGCACAGCCAGCAGAATTGCTAAGATTCCGGGTACGATAAAAGTCGATCGATGGCGGAAGTAGTTGGCAGTTGATTTACCGCGAGCCGATCGTGCAAAATCCGAGAAGAGAAATCGCGATCGCGCACTCGCTGGGAGCAGATAATCGGCGTAGAACTCGGGTTGCGGCGCTGAGGCTGTTTCAGGATTTTACTCAGAGGGGAGAGAGATGTCTTGGCGGCGCGACCGCTGTTGAGTCTGGGAGTGGCAGCATTTGGCGCTACGGTGAGTAGCAGCAGCCCTGACAGTCAATTTTTGACTTGCCGGGTCAATTGCAGTAGGTGCGGTTGTTGGCTCCTGAGACGCTGCAGCAGGTGCGATCGGATGTGGCATTGGTTCGGGCCGAACTTTTGGCGATCGAACAATTCGGTAGAGGCTCAGACACATTGCGGGGCTACCGTCAGGATGCTTTGCTGGCCGATAGCGGGATTTTTGATTCAGTTGAGTTGCGGTATCCGAAAACAAGGAGTTTTGCAGGTGACGCCGTTTGTGGATTTTGGCAATGTTTGGAATCCCAGGGAAAGCGCGGTTTTGGAAGCGAATACTTTGCTGTCAGCGGGATTGCGGCTGCGGTGACTGTACGGCGAAAGGTGGAATGCTCGCGGAGGCTGGGGAATTCCTTTGATTGATATTAAGTCAACCAACAGGAGTTTACAAGAGCGCGGGCTATATTTTTCTGTATAATTCAAACCTTTTTAGGAAAGCAGTCGTTTTGCCCTTGGCGGAACTGAGCACTTCCGCTATATAGTAATAAGTATCATTTGGCACTCCTCTGTAGCTGCCAAGAGTGCATTTTACTGATAATCTTTAAATTAAACTATGTCTAAGGTGCGGTTGCTGCTTTTAAGTTCTTTTGCTTCCGGTTTTGGGCTTTGCTCAATCATTTTGGCGATGTTTACGATGACTTCTAGGTTGTCGTTTACGTCTTTTTTTACCTTTGTTTTAACTTTGGTTTTTTTTGGAATTAATCTAATTTTTGCTTTGCATTATTATACATCAATTACTAAGCAATTGAGTGTTAAAGGTAAAAGAAAAGCGAGAATTTAGCGGTTGTGAAGCAGAAGCGGAAAAAGGCATGGAGAGTTTTTTAGGGAATTTGAATGGAATCCAGGAAAATGCCTGTGGGTTAGGAAAACTATCTAGCTGTAAGCCATAATTATTTAAAATCTCATTATTTATGAGGTGCGATGGGGAAAAACTCTAGACATCTCCGAAAACAACCAAAGCCTCTGTGTACTTAAGCTCTAGGCCGTAAATGCAATCATCCTAAATTAGCTAGTATGTACGATAAAACCCGAGTTTGAGATATTTATTGTTGATAATTTGACCCAAATATTGAGAGATATATTGAGTTAAAATAACCCTTAGTTAAGGTTATTTTAACAGTTATTCACCTATCGAGTGCTAGTGGCTAATATTCCTTCCCGCCGACCCAAAAGCCAATAGGTCATCATTTCTCCTCTTCCCTTGACCTCGATCGTACCCCTTGGCTCTAGTAAGTATTTATTCTGTAATTTGAGATAAGTCGCATCGGTGACTTGAATGTATCCCGGTTTGCCGTGGGATTCCATCCTTGAGGCGATATTCACCGCATCACCCCAGAGGTCATAGATAAATTTCTTAATCCCAATTACTCCGGCAATTACAGGACCCGTATTAATCCCGATCCGAATTTGTAGAGATTCCCCAAAAATATTCTCCACCTCTTGCATATAGGCTTGCATATCCAACGCCATGTTGGCGATCGCTTCGCAATGATCCGGTCGAGAAGCGGGTAAACCCCCAACTACCATGTAGGCATCCCCAATGGTTTTAATTTTCTCTAAGCCATACTTTTCAGTGAGTTGATCGAAGGCAGAGAAAATTTGGTTCAAACCTGCTACCAATTGCAACGGCTCTATCCGTGCCGAGATACTGGTAAAACCTACGATATCCGCAAACAAAATCGTGGCTTCTTCAAAATGTTCAGCAGGGGATTCATTAGTCCGCATGAGGCGATCGGCAATTTCCGCAGGTAAGATATTCAAAAGTAATTGTTCTGACTTTTCTTTTTCTTGGCGCAATTCTCCAGTTCTTTGCTCCACTCTAGCTTCCAACTCTTCATTTGCCAAATGGAGGGCATCTAGAGAATCCTTCAGTTGTTTGGTCATGCCGTTAAAAACGTTGGCTAATTTGCCAAGTTCAATGATCGAACTAACCTCCACTTGTTGGTTGAGATTGCCCTCAGCAATCGCTTCCGAAGCAGTGGTGATCCGCTCCACAGGACGGATAATCCGGCGAGCGGTCAGGATACCCAACAAAATTGCCATAATCAAAGTGGCTAAACAGAGCAGGATTGTAGTCTGAGTATTGGCATTAATCTGATTCATAAAGTCTGCTTCTGGAATAGTCACCACCACCAACCAGTCAATACCTTTACTATCTCGAAAAGGAGCGACTTGGACGAAATAATTTTTACCATCGACGGTAAACTTCAGTTGATGAGATGCTTGGATATTTTGAAAATCATGAAACTGCTCTAGCAAAGCTTGACTTGCTTTTTGGGTGATGGCATTGCTACTATTGACAACGTTGAGTCGTTCAACTCGTTGCTCTGGCAGTTCGACAACCTTTTCTGGGTAATTTTTAAAGGGCTTTTCTTCTGTAGAGGTGGCAATCATTTCTCCAGAACGTTCCAGAATAAAACTTTGCCCAGTTTTACCGATTTTGAGCTTGCTTAAAAAATCCCCAAACATTACCAGATTTAAGCTTGTCATCCATACTCCTTGGAGATCTCCTGTCTTCTTGGTATATAGCAATCCTATATGAATTGTGAAAAGGCATCAAATCTTTTCAAGTTAGGAAAATTGAAAAGATTATATTTAG
>NZ_JAUBRM010000216.1:0-2286 GCF_036701905.1 Microcoleus sp. MON2_D5 | reverse complement strand
AGTCATGAATGTAGAACCACGTGAAACGCTGGCGATCATTGAATCGATTGTTTACAAATCAAATGGTTTTGCTATAGCAGCTCGCGTGCTGTGGAATTTGCCGTCCGGGACGATCGCACCTCGCAGTCATATGGTGCTGGGGGTCAATATTGATGGAGAGCCATACATTGCAGATGCGGGATTCGGAGGATTAACGCTTACCGCGCCGCTTGCTTTGACACCGGATATTGAACAACCTACCTCCCACGAACCATTTCGATTGAGCGCAGCGGATCGCAGCTACATTATGCAAGCATATATCAAGCATGAGTGGAAATCCCTTTACAGATTCGATCTTCAGGAACAAGAATTACCAGATTATGAGGTGAGTAATTGGTACGTTTCAACTCATCCAAACTCGATTTTTGTTACTAATTTGATGGTGGCAAAACCGGATTCAAATTGTCGTTATGCCTTGTGGAACAATCAGTTTACGGTGCATTATTTGGATGGTCGAACAGAACACCGCGTCCTTTCAACGGTTGCAGAGTTACGCGCTACCCTTGAGAATGTTTTTTGTCTCAACCTGGGAGCGATCGCTGAGCTCGATCGGATGTTACAACAATTAATTGAGCGATCGTGTGCGATGACCTAACGGTGAAAGTGGGCAACTCTCGATTTATGGCAAGGGCGACCAGACTCACGTGGTTCTACTTCCTTCGTCTCTGTATCTAGCACTTTTGAACAGCACAGGGGAGGCGGGGAATTCGCTCGCCGATTTTCAGAAGTCGGAAAGCGGCTAACGGCGGGCGCTTGCACCGGGTTTCTGTAACGCACTTGGTCAAGGAAACTGCTAAACGTGCGGGCATCTCGGAGAAGACTAGCGCCCATTGGTTAAGGCATTGTCACGCGAGCCACGCTCTCAACAGCGGAGCACCGATTCACTTGCTGAGTCAAACTTTAGGTCATGCGTCAGTAGCCACAACCAGCAAGTATCTTCACGCAAAAACAAATGATTCTAGCGGTCTGTACTTGGTAACTTAGACGGGCTATCGGATGTGATCGATGTTGAAGGCATTGAGGAAAAGACAGCCCAAAACAGAGCGATCGAAACTATCCATATTTATCGTATATACTTCTAATAGTTTCATGTAAAACCCTATGTTTATTCCATTGATTATCGCCTTGTCACAGCCTGTTAATATAGCACAAGCTCAACCTTGCAAGCTCTCGGTAATTGGCGATAAAGAAACCAACAATTGTCCACTTTCAACGGGAATATTCGCTTCAAAGGAATGGACAATTAAGCTTTCTTATTGGGAACCAGGAGCTTATGTTTTTAAAGGAATAAATCGAGTTAACGGCAAAAAAATTAACGCTACAGGATCTGAAGTAAGAGGAACAGTAGATAGACCACAATATCCATTCAGTGAGGAGAACTCAGAGACTTTGTACCTTGTCACATTCCAAAGGGACGACCGAAACACGATTCGACTCGAAATTTTTATATAGCCAGTCTATTTGAGTCATGAATGTAGAATAACCTGACACGCTTGTGATGATTGAATCGATTGTTTACAAATCAAATGGTTTTGCTATAGATACTGTTCCAGTTTACAACCAGTTGCTGCATAAAACATCTTCAAACGACCCGTTTTGGGGACGATAGAATAAGTATTTTAACCCAGTTTTAGGGTAATTGGAGTTTAGACTAAGCACAAGTTTACTCAGCTCCTTCTGAGTAGAAATTATGGTGAATTTAGAGAAAGACCCCCAGATTAACTAATCGATCTTGGTGATTTTTGGAACCGACTTTTACCCTTTTTGATCACAGGAGAGCGAGATCTTGGAGCGCGAAATTTTCTCGTTTGCCATCCATCCGAGTTTCCTCGTCGTTTGGGAGCAACAGCCGGAGTCCCAATCTTGATTGAAAGTGGAAGCATTGATTGTACAACGCTTCCCCGCGTCAACTCAGGCAGAGATTTTTGCCGTCGGTAAACGGATTTCTCTGGATGGCAGGCTCAGTTGCAGTTAATTCTGGTTTAGTTGCAGTTAATCCTCGCTGAACTATAATTTTCGTTGCAGTTAATCCTGGCTTAGAAATGTTTTGATTGCAGGTTTGAGCGTTTAGTATTGCAGGTCGCTACAAGTAAGGATTTGAGGCTTTTAAATTTCAGATAGATCAATTGGTACCATTGGTGACAAGTTAAGGCTCAAAGCCCGTTGTCAAGCAGGGTAAGCTCATCTAATTTGGTATAATATGAACTTGACAAAGTTAACAAAATAAGCATAAGAGACTGTGTAGAC
>NZ_JAUBRM010000056.1:0-51206 GCF_036701905.1 Microcoleus sp. MON2_D5 | reverse complement strand
TGCTAAATATAATCTTTTCAATTTTCCTAACTTGAAAAGATTTGATGCCTTTTCACAATTCATATAGGATTGCTATACAACAAGAGTTAGGAAACCTGCTGCGTGCCCTTGCCAACCCTGACGGAATTTATGCCACAGCACGAACCCCTGAGAGCATCACTCCGACAACATTTGAGCAGTTTGCTGCATACAAACTACTGCCAAAATTGGTCTGATGAATACTCATATATTTTGTGTTGCTTTCAGCATAAGGCGTGGCTCATTTGGTAATCCAGCTATCTCAAAAGCTGATTTCTTTGTAGAAGAATCATCACTCTTGAGCAACAACCTACTTCCAACGTAATTGGCTAGAGTTATTCTATCGTGATTGTCAGAAATTGTTAGGATTATGCCTAGTATCCCGTCAGAGGAATGAGCCGTCTTTATGGGCATTGAATATTAGTATTTTGGGTCTACCGTTTGGTAATTTGGTATCAGTTGAAGGGTGAATTGCGTCCTTGCTAAGGGCATCACAATTTTTAACTACTTTTACGGAGATATTAAAAGCTTTGACAACAGCTATATCTTATAGATTTGTGGGTGCGCTATAAGCCAACAGTGACCTATTTCCTGTCGAGCAAGCTAGTTTGGGCTTGAAATTTGTTTAAGCCCCGTTAGTTGTAGGTGCATGGTAAAACAACCGATTTCTCCGTCATTCCCTAGAGATAATCAAAATTAGGGGTGAGTGCTTTTCACTTACCCCTGCTATTTTTTGTCAGCCGTTTAACCAACAAATTGCAGCAAGAAATCGCCCAAACAGCGGCGCAATTGCTACTAGATAGCCTTGTCGATACTCAGCGTCAAAATCGCCAATACTCCCAGCAAATGACCGGCGCTCATGCAAGCCAGAAATGCCGGCACGCTAACATTGTTGAACAAAGACGGGAAGGGCAAAGGCATTTTCGGCCCGACGTGGGGATACCAAATTCGGCGGCTGAGAACTAGCAAGGCTAAGATATTGCAAATAAACATCACCAGAGGCTTTTGCCAATTTCCTGATGCTGTGTCAGTCACAGTCGATGCTACTACTGCCAGTAAATTTGAGTTAATCATTGTTGATGCTCCTATTTTTCATAAACTATCAGAAATGCTCGATGAGATTTCTTTCCACCAATATAATAGCAGGAGCGATCGCCTTTACGTAATAAATATCTGTTGCTGTCAATATTCACCGCGCCAGCGACATCGCCCCCACCCGTAATCATCGAATCACAGCAAGAAGTCTCTTAATGCCATTCAAAAGTAACGAAAGATACAAAGGGACAAAACCATACTCGCTGCCATTTGTAACTTTTAGCCTGTCTGGCAGTGGCGGCATTTACTCACGCTGCCAGACAGGACAGACAGCTACTCATTACTGAGCAATGTAGGTAGGCAGAAAGTGAAGGATGTCACGCAGAACGCTATATCCAGCGGCGTCCCACAGCAAATAAGCTAAGAAACCAATCATCGCTAAGCGACCGTTCCAAAGTTCTGCTTGCGGGTTGAAGCCAAACAGAAAGGCATTCCGATCTTTACCGTTGTAAGCATTAGCCGTAGGAGGCACGTTAGTAGGACGAGTTTCCATGTTTTTACATTCCTTAACAATGTTCGCTTCTCATGGTAGCGACCTAATTTCTGCTTTGCTATCTGTCTCTAGGCCCATGATACACACAAGTCTAAAGGAGGATTTTGAAACAAAAAATAAAGTGTTAAGTTTTGTTGCGCGAAATTTTTCAGCGATCGCGTGTATCTGTAAATACTAAATACAACTGCAAGCTGAGGTGGCCACTGTGAAAGGCTCGATCGCCCCGTAGCGACAAACAACGGCGCTGGTGACTCGACAAGACTGAATCCGCGCTCTGCTAGAGGCAAGAAAATTTATTAAATTTGAACTTAAAACCCGAACACGATCGCCCTTGAGTTAACTAAAATAGGAGATAAACAGATCGATCGGGAGAAACAGTTATCGAAACCATCTACGGCCATCTTCAAGGTTTAAAGTCCAGCCAGCTCAAGCAACTCGAAAAGCTGTACCACCAGCGACTACCGGGCGATCGCATCACCACTGCAGAATTCGCCCAGCGCGTCGCCGCGATCAGCACGGAAATAGACAAACCCATCTGCACCTACATCAACCGCCGCGGACAAGTAATTCGCGTCGGCGTGGGTACACCCCGCCAAACGCAGATTGCGCCCTTAGAATTACCCCGCTACGGGGGAGGTCGCCTCAGCGGCATTCGCTGCATCGCCACCCATCTGAAGCCAGAAACCCCAAGCGAAGCAGCTCTCACAGCAATGGCAATTCAGCGCCTCGACGCCCTCGTTTGGCTGACACTGACTGGGGGAGGATTTCAGCGCCGCGGCGGCGGTGCGACTGGTTACATCCAAGAAACTTATCTCGCTCACTTGATACCCCAGGGAGACCAACCAAATTTTGAGTTCTCTGTTTTGAGCGCTCAGTTAGAACCAGATTCAACTGATGAAATAGAAGAGCCTTCAATTCAAAAGTCACTAATCAAAACTCAACACTTTCCCTGGAAAATATCAGAACCGCTAAATTTGGACGAACTCGCCAACCAAGACTTTCTGGATTTGGTGGAAGGACTCGAAGCAGAGTTTGAAGCAGAGTTTGTCGCTAAGCAGGTCGATGCAGACCAAGATAAAGTGCTGTTGGTAGGTGTAATGACTCAGCACATGACTCAGTTGGAGTTTGAGGACGGGCTCGCAGAAATCACGCGGCTGGTTGAAAGCGCGGGGGGTCAGGTGCTGCAAACAGTGCGCCAAAAACGATCGCGCCCCCATCCGCAGACAGTCGTCGGCGAAGGCAAAGTTCAGGAAATTTCCCTCGCCGCTCAAACGGTTAGCGCTAACCTCGTGGTATTCGATCGCGACCTTGCCCCCGCACAAATACGGAACTTGGAAACTCAGATAGGTATCCGGGTCGTCGATCGCACAGAGGTAATTCTCGACATCTTTGCCCAAAGAGCTCGAACGAGCGAGGGTAAATTACAAGTCGAACTCGCTCAGCTAGAGTACGCCCTGCCCCGGCTCAGAGGTCGCGGTCAGGCAATGTCGAGACAGGGTGGCGGCATCGGTACCAGAGGTCCCGGGGAAACCAAACTAGAAACCGAACGGCGGACGATCGCCAAACGCATTTCTCGATTGCAGCAAGAAGTAAATCAACTCCTGGCGCACCGATTCCGGCTGCGGCAGAACCGCCATCATCACGACGTACCCTCAGTGGCGATCGTCGGCTACACCAACGCCGGTAAATCGACTCTGCTCAACCTGCTCACGAATTCCGAGGTCTATGCCGCCGACCAGTTATTTGCCACCCTCGACCCCACAACTCGACGGTTGACCATTCCCGGCGTCACCGGGGAACCCCTGTCGCTCGTCCTCACAGATACAGTGGGCTTTATTCGCGAACTTCCCCCCGCCTTGATCGACGCTTTCCGGGCTACCCTCGAAGAAGTCACTGACGCCGATGCTTTGCTGCACCTTGTCGATCTCTCCCATCCGGCGTGGCAGAGCCAAATTCGATCCGTCATGAATATTTTGACAGATATGCCCGTCACTCCCGGGCCAGCCCTTGTAGTTTTTAACAAAATAGATGCCGTAGATGGAGATACTCTCGCCCTCGCCCGGGAAGAATTTCCTCAAGCAGTATTTATTTCTGCTGCCAAAGGTTTGGGGATGGAAACTCTCCGCGACAGATTAGCTCAGCTCATTCAATACGCCCTCTACCCTCGGTAAATACTGAAATATTTCTTTTGGGTAGTTGACATGGGGGAATATACGTACATATACTGAGGACAGATCTAGTCGAACTATGAGATTATAAAAGAGTAGTCAGATTGTGCATTGCAAAGTACAATACAGCATCTCTATTTTGCGATCGGTTAAATAAATAATTTCCGGAGGCCCCGGTCAAGGTAAAAACACTCTTTGTTAATGGCTGTAACGGCTATTGGTTCAGAGGTTGCAAAAAGATGTTGCTTCACTCTGGCCCAACCACGGTACGCGACGTAAAGGTGAAAGAGAATAATATTATTATTAAAGTGTTTGGGCACTCACCTCAAGCGCTATACTATCTTTTACAGACGTCCGCCAGAGAATACATCCATTTATTGTAAGAACTCTAAAATCCTTGCCCGTCGTACAGCGCTAATCTCTAGGACTATTTCTATTTTTCGATTTTACCACTGTTTAACTAAATAGTTATGTGTACGCCACTGGCAAAACTAGCAATTGGACTCTCTGCCACAATGGCAACAGCGTTTTACTATCTAGCTGCCGCCCCTCCGGCTTCAGCACAAGTAGATGTGTGTGGGCCTGGAAATTTTTCTAGTGCCTGTACCCCCAGCCAGGGATCAACAGCAACGCAACCGGACCCGCCATTGGCGACCCAGCCGAGCTTGCCCGAAATATACCCAAGCACACCTTCGAGAAACTCAACTTCTATTCCTGAACCGGGTACTGCGATCGCAGTCCTACTGACAGGTGCAGGCATGATCTGTTCGTGCAGAAAGCGAAACAAGCAGGTTGGTCCGCAGCGCTAGGCAGGCTGAGGACCAACCTGTTTGCCTTCCCAATGTCTCCGTTTATTTAAGCATGGGTATTTGTTTACTTAATATATAAAATAATAAAAACTTGTATACAAAATAACTTCACACCTAGCTTGTGCGCTGCAAATAGAGCCGGATGTTGAAGGAAGAAAGCTATAGCGACTTCAGTCAGGGTAAAAACAAGGAAGAAGGCAAATGCACTTCCCGGGAAGGGTTTCAGCAATGAATAACCTCCGGTGCAACGCCGAGAAGGTTGCTAGATGTAATAAAAATTAAAATATAAAAATTAAAATAAGATTGGTTAAGATCAATCCCTCGGACAGTTTTTGAGAGTCAACCGTATAATAAGGGTTTCAAGGCTCCAAGGCAAGTTCGCTACCAACGAAAAATCAAGGGTTTCAGCCTAGGAACTAAAAACAGTCCGCACTAGGGTTAAGATTACAATTAAAAAATATTGTTATTGCTTGAGCGTCCATGACCCCTAAAGTAGAAATTTACACTTGGAGAACCTGCCCGTTTTGCGTTCGTGCCAAAGCACTGCTAAAGCGAAAAGGGATTGATTTTACAGAGTACGCGATCGACGGAGATGAAGCAGCACGGGCTCAAATGAGCGATCGAGCCAACGGAGGCCGTACCCTGCCACAAATATTCATTAACGACCAACACATAGGTGGCTGCGACGACATCCACAAACTTGATGCTCTAGGCCAGCTAGACCCGCTGCTAGCAGCAAAATGAGGCATTCCTTGTCGAATTTTCAGTTAGCCCTAATTTTCCTGCGACCAATTCTTAATTTTAACTGACAATGAAATTTGCATTCATCATCGATCCCCTCGCGCGACTAATTCCAGGACACGATACCAGCGTAGCGCTGATGGAGGCAGCTCAAGAGTTGGGCCACGAAGTCTGGGCGACTCAAGCCAACGAACTAAGCGTCATCGGCGGCAAAACCTGGGCAATGCTGAGTCGGGTAGCCCTCACCCCAGTCAAACTGGTAGATGGACGCTGGGAGGCTGCTGAGGCTTGGTATGAGGTGGAACAGCCTACTTTGCAGCCTCTGGAAGCAATGGACGCAGTATTTATGCGGACAGACCCCCCAGTCAACATTCCTTACCTCTACGCTACTTACCTTTTAGATGGCATCGATCCCACTAAAACTTTGGTAGTTAACAGTCCCAAAGGATTGCGGGCGGCCAATGAAAAGATGTATGCTTTGCAATTTGAGGGAGCGATCCCCGAGACAATTGTTTCTCAAAACAAGCAGGTAATTCGGCAATTTGTTGAGAAAAAAGGAGCAGCAGTTCTTAAACCCTTGGGTGGCAAAGCTGGCGAGGGGATTTTGTTCTTGGAAGCCGACGATCGCAATCTTAACTCCCTGGTGGAAATTAGCACTCAACAAGGGCAAATTCCAGTGATGGTTCAGACTTATCTGCCGGAAGCAAAAGAGGGAGATAAACGGATTATATTGTTGAACGGCAAGCCCATTGGTGCTATCAACCGCATTCCCACTGGCAATGAATTTCGCGGCAACATGGCCGTCGGCGGCCGAGTGGCAAAAACCGAAATCACCGATCGCGAACTGCAAATTTGCGCTCAGTTAGAAGCCGTGCTGCAACGGGACGGACTGTACTTTGTCGGCATTGATATCATTGGCGGTTATCTCACAGAAGTTAATGTTACCAGCCCTACAGGGATCAGAGAAATTGACTTGTTTGACGGCGTTAATTTGGGCAAACAAGTAATTGAATGGGTGGAGAAGGAAGAAGGAAGAAGGAAGAAGGAAGAAGGATGAGGGAAGAAGGAAAGCACAACACAGATTAGGACACGGATACACGGATTAATTATCGAGCGTCAGGCAGATGTTGCAGTCGTTAGTTATTTGTTAGTTGCTACCAATTCCCAATTCCCAATTCCCAATTCCCAATTCCCAATTCCCAATTCCCAATTCCCAATTATTAAATTATGTCAAAAATTGGCGTTGCAGTAGTCGGTACAGGTTTCGGTCAAAAAGTACACCTTCCCGGATTCCAGGCCCATCACCGGACAGAGGTTGTGGCTGTTTACCACCGGAATTTAGACAAAGCAAAGGATCTCGCCTCTACCCACAATATCCCCTACGCTTGCGACTCGATCGCCGATATAGTAGCGATCCCCGAAGTAGCGGGCGCCAGCATTTCCACACCGCCATTTTTGCATTTTGAAATGGCAAAAACCGTCTTGGAAGCAGGCAAGCATTTATTATTAGAAAAGCCCACAGCCCTAACAGCAAATGAAGCCAGGGAACTATACCGATTGGCCAACAACGAATCTCAAACCGATTTTAAAAATGGTGGTTCGAGAGCAATTGCCACAATGGATTTTGAGTTTCGCTTCATCCCCGCATGGCAAATGCTAGCAGAATTATTGGCAGCAGAATATGTGGGAGAAAAGCGTTTAATTAAGGTTGATTGGCTGGTGTCGAGCCGCGCTGATGCGAGTCGCCCCTGGAATTGGTACGCGCAAAAAGAGCGAGGGGGCGGAGTTTTGGGCGCGACAGGTTCTCACGTTTTTGATTATATTAGCTGGCTGTTCGGCCCGCCTCAGAGGCTTTCTGGGCATTTGATTACAGGAATTTCGCGGCGGCCCGATCCGAATGATTGGGGAAATTTAAAATTAGTTGATGCCGATGATTCGTGCACGTTGATGTTGGAATTAGCCGGGGGAACTCCTTGTCAAGTTTGTTTGAGTTCTGTTACTTATCAAGGGCGAGGACACTGGGTGGAAATATACGGGAGTAAGGGTACGTTGGTGTTGGGAAGCGATAACCAGCAAGATTACGTCCACGGATTTCGCTTGTGGGGTTCCCAAGGTGGAGAACCTTTAGCTGAAATCAAAATTCCTCAAAGATTGGAGTTTCCTCAAGTTTATCCAGACGGGAGGATTGCACCGTTTATTCGAGTAGTAGATAGGTGGGTAGAAGCAATAGATGCCGGTAAATCGTTGATACCGTCGCTCAGAGAAGGGGTTTACTCGCAGTTGTTGATGGATTTGACCCAGGAGTCGAATGCTACGGGAACTTGGGTAGATTTACCGAAGATAGATAAATTTTTGGATACTAAGTAAAAGTAAAAACTGCCAAAGCAATCTCACGCACTCGATCGCACCCCAAACCCGATAAACTACAAATAGAGAAACTCAATCCAACCCTATATCCAGAGTCGGTAGTTGTGAATGGCGCGCCCTGAAAGTCCTTGCCTCAGTATAGCGATCGCTCGCCTGAGAACCGCTGGGGCAAACCATTTTGCCACTTGGGTTCTACAAGCTCCCTATCCCAGCGGGTACGTTCACCACGACTGTATGTGGCCCGATACCCTATCTCAATCTTGGAAAGCTTGGCAGGAAATGTTTTCGCCCTCCGGGACAATTCACGAATTGCCCCTAAATCCTGATGGCAGTTTCGTCTCGCCGGAAAACAACCAGAATATACTGGCAGAAACTGAACAACGAAGTCCTCAGTCGCTAGACCTCGCTCCAGCGACGCCCTCTGTGCCGCTGCACCTCGGCCAGCGGGGGTGGGGCGACAAAGGGGATCAGCATCCGCCTCGGCCACCGGCAAGCTACAGCAGCCGCCTGATGCAGCATTTGGGGATTAATCTTTGGCAGTGGCTGTTTGAAGGGCCGATTCAGGGTAGTCTCCAGGAAAGTAAAGGTATCGCGATCGGGCAAAATCTACCCCTGCGAGTGCGCGTAGACTTGCGCGAACCGTATTTAATTGCTTTACCTTGGGAAATTATGCAGCCTCAAGCCGGTCAACCGGCAATTTCTCTGTCGCAGCAACTGCTGTTCAGCCGCACTACCAGCAATGTTGAACCTTTGCCACCCCTGCAGCCTGCAGAGTCGCTCAACATTTTGCTAGTTTTGGGACAAGCAGAACCCGGCCGCGGTGCTAATTCTCAATTTTCCAACAGCAATAACGGTCATTTGCAGTTGGGAGAAGAAGCACTCGCCTTAGCTGGCATTCTGGAAAGTGCTTTTCAAACCGACGACAGCGGCAAATATTTTGACATCAGCGTTCCGACTCGCGTCGATACTCTGATCGAACCTAGTCCGGCGGAACTAATTTCTCGGCTGGAAACGCAAGCTTACAACATTCTGTTTTACGCCGGCCACGGGATACCGGGCCCCGACGGCGGCTTGCTATTTTTGGGGCCGGAAACGGCGATTAATGGTACTGAACTGGCTCAGGTTTTAGTTCGGTGCCGCGTGACTCTGGCAGTGTTTAATGCCTGCTGGGGAGCTCAGCCGGCGGTGGAGAGGCTGCACTCAACTAACGGCCAGCAACAGGCGATCGCCCGTAGCAGTTTGGCTGAGGTACTGATCCATCACGGGGTGCCTGCGGTGTTGGGGATGCGGGACTCGATCGCCGATCGCGAGGCCCTGAGTTTTATCCAAACTTTTGCCCAAGCTTTGGCCGGACGGATGTCGATCGATCGCGCAGTCGCCGTCGCCCGACAGCAGTTACTAACGCTCTACAAGTTCAATCAACCGGCTTGGACGCTGCCTGTGCTGTATATGCACCCTGAGTTTGACGGTCAGCTAACTGAGCCGGTAGATGACCTCAAAACAGAATTGCCTTTAAATTCTTCTACTTGGCTGGGACGCTTGCCGTCTTGTGCTTATTTGCGGGGGCGCGATCGACCAAATGCCAAATCCACCGAATCGACCAATCAGGTTTGGCCGATTCGCGCAGGTATGGTTCGAGTCGGACGCTGGGAAGAAAACGACGTAGTGATTCGAGAACAGTGGGTTTCTCAAAAACACGCCGAGATTTTCTGCCGAAACACTATCGGAGATAGCCGGGGCGAACCTAGCTACTTCCTGCGCGATTTTTCTCGTTATGGGACTCTAGTTTTGGGGCCTGAGGGATGGCAGAGAGTTCACCACCAAGAATTGCTGCTGCGATCGGGCACTCAGCTAAAATTTGGCAGTTCTCAAGGTCAGATTTTTGAGTTCACTATTGAGGTTGCTAAAACTTCGGGCTACAGTGAGACTGATTGCGGAACGAATTAAGGTGCGCGTGTAGCTAATGAAGGCAAGCGGCGAGTGGCACAGCAAAGTTCTGGGCGTTGAGTCTCCAATCTGAATTTAAAAGAGTTACTTACCACTGATAGCTCCCAACTAGCTCTTGGCACAGTCCCCCTTCTATATTTTCCTTTTCCCCCTGAGGTATTACATCATGGCTACCCAATCTCCTGATTCTGAATATTTTCGCGACTCACAAACTCAGGCCCAGATGGAACTTCTCGCCACAATAGTTCAGACTGATGTTGCTTATCCCTGGAATCCTGCACAGCTTGAATCAGAATCTTATTTGGCTGCCCTAGAGCAGGAATTTGCGCTATCTGATTCCTTCAGCGACAGCGATATTGCCCTGAAGTCGCAAGTTTTATTCTCGCAATTAGAACAAGTTTGGCTGACGACTGCTCTGCAAAAGTCTTTGCGCGAAAAATTTGCTCGCGTTCCTCAAGATTTTCTGGCCAGCATCGCTCAAAGCGTGCAAAACGCAACTGTTAAGTATCAATCTTTAGCTGACCAAATGGTAGAGTGTGTCTTAGATATTTTGCCTCAGTGGGCTGAGGAAGATTTGCAGGTGTTGGCACGTCCTTTGGCTTATGCGATGCGAGATGTTGATTCGGAAGGGGCGGAATTAGTCATGGCTACTAAAAGACCTTGGGCCCAATTGTCCGAAATAGAACAAGCCAGAGTTAGTTTGGCTGTTGCCCGCTATGCAATCTCGCAATTAGAAATTGCTGATTAGTTTTTTGATGGCTGGGTTTTTGGGCTGCGATAGCGGTAATTTTTTTTAAATTAATATAAAATTAATCTACCTTTAGTTAGATGTCAAATTCGTCTAATTGTTAAGTCCTATGGATTGCTATAGTTTGATATAGCAATCCTATTTGATTTGTAGACAAGATAATTTTTTTTGAACTATAGCAAGCGCGCCCGACGGTTAGGACTCAGATGTGGCAGCATTTTCAATAAGCTTTTTAGGGGTGGCGTCCGAGAAACGGCCCCCAATAAAAATTTTTTATTGTGGAACAGGCCCGAAAGCCTTTTGCAGCAATGTCAGCAAAAGGTAAGTTAGGAGGTTCTTAATTGCTGAAATCCTTGCCCAAGATTGCTTCTGACCGAAAGCATCCAGGATACAAGCCCCCGAATTTATCCGTGGGGTCAATGCTTCAATCTAAAATCTAAAATCTAAAATCTAAAATCGATTGAGTTCTCTCGCGACGATAACTAAAGCCTTTTTCCTTCTTCCTTCTTGCTTCTGCTATATTTTGCCAGGTTTGGACTCGCTAAGAAGTTTGGCAACACCAAGCAAGATGAATTATCATACAATGGTCAGAATGTTAAAAAATGTAAATATAATAATTGGGGTGTGTCGGAATTTTCAACTGAATTAAAAAGTGGACAGCAGGAAACCGTTACTGTTGTATGCACGATCGGGACTTTAAAATTATTTTATGACAACTTCAAGATTTGATCTTCAAGACTTGAAACGCCGCTTTTGGCGGATTTCGCGGGTGCCGACGGCCACGCTAGTCGTGTTGGGGGCGGTTGCTTTCGCAGGTGCGATCGCTGGGGCCTGGTTTGCCCGTGAAGGTACAGTCAGCGGTATTTTTGCCACAATCAACACTTGGCAGCAAAACCCGCCTGTGTGGCTGCAAGTGCCTGCTACGAGCAAGATGTATTTGTTAGTGCCGACTATCGCGCTTGTCTCCGTTGCTTTAGCTGCAATTAAAATTTCGCCTCAACCGCAGAAATGGTCGCGCGCTGTGGTAGTTGCAATAGTTCTGGCTTTAACCATTCGCTACGTTTTATGGCGATCGCTCGCTACTCTAAATTTAACCGATCCCCTCAACGGTATCTTTAGTTTGGGGCTGTTTTTCCTAGAAATGCTACTGGTTTTCAACACCAGTATTCAACTGTATTTAATGCTGAGAATGAAAGACCGGCGTCGAGAAGCCGATCGCATGGCAGTTGCAGTGGAAGCTGGAAACTTCACCCCGTCCGTAGATATTTTTATCCCAACTTACAACGAACCGGCTTTTATTTTACGGCGCACTGTAATCGGCTGTCAAGCTTTAGATTATGCCAACAAAAAAGTATATTTGCTCGACGATACTAAGCGCCCTGAAATCAAGTTGCTGGCAAAAGAACTGGGATGCGAGTATATAACCAGACCCGATAATATTCACGCCAAAGCTGGAAACATTAACCATGCCACAGGCTTAACTCATGGAGAACTAATTGTAGTTTTCGATGCAGATTTTATCCCAACTAAAAACTTTTTAACTCGAACAGTTGGATTTTTTCAAAATCCCGAAATCGCCCTCGTTCAAACACCGCAAAGCTTTTACAACCACGACCCCATCTCCCGTAATTTAGGTTTAGAAAATGTGCTCGCGCCGGAAGAAGAAATATTTTACAGGCAAATTGAAATCATCAAAGACAGCGCCGACAGCGTGGTTTGTTGCGGTACATCTTTTGTAGTTAGGCGGAGTGCTTTAGAAGCAGCGGGAGGCTTGGTCACAGATTCAATCTGCGAAGATTATTTTACCGGAATTCGGCTGTCAGCAACCGGATATCGCTTAGTTTATTTAGATGAAAAATTGAGTGCTGGTTTGGCGGCTGAAAATATAGAGGCTCATCTAAATCAAAGGCTACGCTGGGCGCGAGGCACGCTTCAGGCATTTTTTATTGATTCTAATCCTTTAACAATTCGCGGTCTCACATTCGTACAAAGGCTGTCTCATTTGGAAGGATTGCTGCACTGGTTTACCAGTTTAACCAAGGTTTTATATCTGTTGATACCTTTAGGTTATTCGTTTTTCGACATAATTCCTTTGCGGGCAAGTGCGCGGGAATTGCTGTACTTTTTCCTGCCTTACTATTTGGTGCAACTTACTGTGTTTTCTTGGCTGAACTGCCGATCGGGATCGGCTTTGCTTTCCGATATTTATTCGTTCGTCCAGTGTATTCCTTTAGGGGTGACGGTAGTGAGTTCCATGCTGAATCCCTTTGGGAAAGGGTTTCAGGTGACGCCAAAAGGAATTGCGAGCGATCGCTTTAGTTTTAACTGGAATTTGGGATGGCCTTTGATTGTCTTGTTCGCAGCTACAGCAGTCAGTTTGTGGCACAATTTACACATTAATTTAGTTAGAAATGTTGGCACCGTACAGTCAATATCAGAAAGTGCACATTTGTCAAAAGGAATGAGTTTGGGATGGATTTGGAGCGCTTACAACCTGCTGATGATCGGGATTGCATTACTGATTTTGGTGGATATTCCTAAGCCGGACATTTACGAATGGTTTAATTTACGCAGGGTTGTACAATTGAATATTGGCGGTCAAAGTTTTTGGGGTGTAACCACTGTAATTTCGGAAAGTGGCGCTGAAGTTGCTCTGACGCAGTGGCCAAGTTTTGCGGTGAAAAATAAAGGCAGTAAAGAGAGTTTTACAGCAGCAGAAATTTTGCCAAAATATGCCTTTGAGACAAGTTTATCGCAGGGTAAAATAAAAGCGGTTCCTCGAAGTGCGGCAGTCAAAGCGAGGAACTCGCTAGCGCCGTCTGTTCTTGAGTTGGGTACTAAGGGGAGTTTGGCCAAAAGTTTGATTGATTGCGATTCGGCGACTCTGGAAATTATGGAAGAGAAATGTTTTATTCCTGTGGCTAAGATTGAGTTGGTGAGCGATAAATCTCAGTTGGAGTCGAGTTTTCGGGATGGGAAAGAGTGCAGTTTTGGGGAATTTCCCACTGTGCGAATTGCGTTCGATCGCCTGAACATTAGCCAGCACCGCTGTTTGATCGAAATGCTGTACTGTCGCCCGGGCCAGTGGAAGCGGCAGGAAACTCCCGGAGAATGGCGATCGCTGTGGCTGTTGTTGAGAATCGCTTTGAAACCGAGGGCTGTTTTTGAGAGGAATAGGCCAGTTAGGCCGATCGGAGTTTCGCAACTTTAGAGTGAATTTTTCCTAGTTGGGAATTTTGCACCGCTGATATAGCAATCCTCGCATCATTTGTGAAATTCTTACCGACTCAGAGCGGGTTCGGGGAGGGTTGGGGTGGGGTAAAAATTTACGACTCCTGCAAGGATTGCTATATCAGCAGATGAAGGCTGAGGAATTTTTAGATTACCTTACCTCATATCTTTTAAGTAATCGTGCAAAAATATTTATACATTTTCAGTTAGCAAATAGAGAAATTTTTCAAGATTTGGAGAGATTCTTGCGGTGGTTCTGCGCCAATGTCGGTTTGGGTTTGCAACTGGGCAATCAAATAGCAGAATATGGGGAGGATCTATTTGGCAGCCCGGTTAGCTGCAAGATGTACTTCGAGCAGTATTTGCTACTCTCAACAACCAAACCCTTAGTATTAGCTTTAGACGATATCGATCGCTTGTTTGCCTATCCCAATTTGACGATCGACTTTTGCGGACTTTTGCGAACTTGGCACTCCTGAAGCCAAAAATCGGGGAATTGGGCGAAAACTCCGGTTAGTCGTGGTACACTCCACTAAGCTGTATATCCCGCTGAGCGCAAATAAATCGCCGTTTGATCCGGAACTACCGCCCTTTAACAGCGAGCAAGTGCAGGATTGGGTGAAACGGCAAGGACTGGATTGGTCAGCGGAAGATGCCCAGCAACTGACGGGTTTTGTAAACAGGAATACCTATTTAGTACGGGTAGGTCTTGATCGTATCGGGCGTGGGGATGTCACTCCAGAGCAAGTATTGCAAAACTCTCCCATCTCTGCCGGAATTTATAGCGATCGCCTAAAACGACAACTGTGGAACTTACAACAGCAGCCAGAGTTGCTGGCAGCCTTCGTGGGAGTTGTCAAAAGCAGCACACCTGTGGAGTTGTATTTAGTGGAGGAATTTAAGTTGGAAAGTATGGCGTTGGTAAATTTACAAGGCAATCTGGCGACGGTAAGTTGCGAGTTGTCTAGGCAGTATTTTGGCGATCGTTTGAAGTAGCAGTCGATCAGATTTTTCAGGAAGACCGAGCGAGCAACGCTAAGTTGTCATTTGTATCATGCTACGTTGTTTTGCTTGCTTTGCTTTTATCCGAGCTGCAATAACAGCTAAAAGAGCTTAACAACTTACCTCTTAGCAGCTTTAATTATATAACTAGCAATTTGCGTTACTACCATAACTGAAACACATTTTGCGATCGCTGGGAGGAAGTTACATTTGAAAACGGGATCTTTAACTGTTGTCGGGACGGGAATTCAATTAGTTGGTCATCTGACCTTAGCAGCGAAGGCGTCGATCGAGCAAGCTGACAAAGTTCTGTTCGCCGTAGCCGATCCTGTTACTGCTAAATGGCTACAGACACTCAATCCCACCGCAGAAGCCTTACCTTACAATACCAACAATCAGCGGCGTAGAGAAACTTATCGAGAAATGGTCGATCGCATTTTGGCTGAAGTTCGTCAGGAGTTGAATGTTTGTGCTGTTTTTTACGGTCATCCCGGTGTCTTTGCTTACCCTACCCATGAAGCAATTAAACAGGCGCGTCACGAAGGCTTTCGGGCGCAAATGTTGCCAGGAATTTCAGCCGAAGATTGCTTGTTTGCAGACCTCGGTATTGACCCAGGACGCAATGGATGTCAAAGTTTTGAAGCGACAGATTTTCTGATTCGGCGGCGGAAATTTGACCCGACCAGTGCTTTAATTTTGTGGCAGATTGCGACGATCGGCAATCTGGGTTTTTATCAAGAAGAGATTCTATTGCGCGGTCTAAACGTGTTAGCTGAAGTTTTAGAAACATACTATGGTTCTGACCACGAAGTAATTGTTTACGAAGCAGCGGTTTATTACCCGGTTTGCGAGCCAGTTATCCAGCATATTCCTCTGTCTAAATTGGCTGAGATTCGTGTTACTCTAGTTTCGACACTTTATGTTCCGCCTCAAGCGCCTGCACCTGTAAACAGTGAAATGATGGCACGGTTGGGTATGTCTTTTGTTAAAGAAACTTAAGGTATTTTGCAAAGAGAATGTAGTAAAAACTACACTTTTTATTCAGCAGATAAAAAATGTATGTGTTAGAGGAGAAAAAATGTGGTAATGTCGCTTTATATAGAACAAAACCCCGACGATGCTAGGGCTCTGGCTCATCATGGTGAACACCATCGGCTGACGGGACATTTTGAAGCAGCTTTAGACGATTTCAACCGATCGCTCGACTTGGAGCCTAACAATGCTTGGGCGATCGCACACCGGGGCGAAACCTATTATTTGATGAAACGCTATCAGGAGGCATTCGCAGATTTCAACCGCGCCATTGAACTGAACCCTGATTATAATTGGGCGATCGCACACCGAGGCGTAACCTACCGCTTTCTGGGAGAAGCATATTACACAAAGGCACTGGCTGACTTGGATCGAGCAATTGAGCGTCAGCCGGATTACGTTTGGGCGATCGCTTATCGCTGTCGCGTTTATGAGTTGATGAAGTGTTACAAGCAATCCCTGATTGACTTCGATCGAGCGATCGCCCTTGACGAAACCATATTTGCGGGGAAAAATTGGCAAATTGAGAAAGGGTTGATTCTTTGCTATGACGGTCAATATTCTGAGGCGATCGCCTGTTGCCAACAGAGGTTGCAACAGGTTTCCGATGACACTACAGCTTTGTACTGCATCGCGGTATCTAAGGCGCGCTGGCAGGGATTAGACAAAGCCGCAAGCGAAATCGAGCGATCGCGGACAGCATTACTTGCTCAATGGGAAACAGGCGATCGGGGAGATATTCTGTACCGACTCTGCGGCTTGGCAATTTTGACAGGGAACTGCGAACAAGCATGGCAATATCTGCGAGAAGCTATTCCTATCAATGATGAAGCCATTGAGTTAGTCGGTCACGATCCAGCTTGGTTGGATTGGCGGGACGACCCGAGAACTCAGGCATTACTCGCTAGTTAAGTGTTTGAGAAAACAAATTTCAAGTAATTAAACATCAAGTGTCTTTTCAGGAGAATTTTATGCAGATGGATATCAGCGATATGATGATGGCTCAACAAGCAGAAACTCTTCGCTTGTCAGGGGCTTACGAACAGGCGATCGAGATATTTGAACAACTCCAAATGTATCCTGACAATGCTTGGGTTAATGCTCACTTAGGAGCAACCTATTACCATTTGATGGATTATGGGAAAGCAAAACATTATTTAAAGAAAGCGAGCGACAAAAACGATAAGTATTTCTGGGCTCATGCACAGCTAGGTGAAACCTATCGTCTTCGAGCAATTACGGAAAATAACAAAAGACCAGAATATGTTGAATTAGCTATCGAGCATTTCCAAAAAGCGCTTGATAAACCACCAGAAGACAGCAACTATGCGTGGGCCTTAGCTCACTTGGGGGCAACCCATCGCCTGTATATAACTAAGGGTATCAGCCAATTCCTGAAGGAGCCGATATCTCAGCAACCTAATCCAGAGAATTATTGCGGAAAAGAAAAGATAAAACACCACGCCGAAGACGCTTTGAAATGCCTTAACAGAGCGATTGAACTCATGCCTACATACGCTTGGGCATGGGGTATGCGATCGACAGTTTACAGATTGACTCAAGACTACGAAAATTCATTCTGGGATTTGGGAGTTGAAGCTGTAATAGCTCCCAGTATGGAGATTATGCAACAGTCTTCTTCTCCCGTTCCATTCTTGAAAAGTGGCAGGGTAAATCTTTACGAACACGCTTTCTTGTCTTTTTATTTGACCAAGAAACACTCAGACCCAGAGGATAAAAAAATACACTACATTAGGGCGATCGCTTTTCTCCAACAAGCTTTGATACTTAGTCCAGGGGACTTGATGGCTAAGCTAATTCTCACCATAATTGAGGCTAACCAAAAGAAGGAAGAAAGGGGGTCATTAAAACCCAATGACATTAAAAATATTCAAAGAAAATTAGATCAGTTTTTTGCAGATACAGAAGTGGAGTTTTGCCAAAAAGGTAAAAAGCTATTGCGACATCAAATTAATGTTCCAAAACCGTCAGTTAGTATCGAGCAGTTGAAATGGATAAATAGTCATGCTGAGGAGGGACATAAATTAAAGAAGCTTGTTTTGGAAGAGGTGATCAAGAACCCTACATCAGGTGTTGAAAAAGAGCCTCAATTATGGCTATGGAAAAACTTTGAGGTGACAGAGATGTGGAGTTATATTCTTTTCTTTCTTGCCGAAGTAAGCCATATTCTGGGAAACAAAAGTAATATTGGTACAGAAACGGCTTATCTAGAGCTTGCATTCCTCATCAATCCTTACTACGTTACAGAAAGGCTTTATCAAACTCCAGTGTTTTCACATGAACACAGAACAAAGATATTTAAAAAGTTGCACGATGATGGAATAGTGTTAAAATTTTCTGAACCCAATTAATGAAACCCTTAATTGCCAGAAAATCAACTGAAAAAATCAATGACGATTAGTTTAGTTCTTCACTGTTCGCGACCTTAGAGATTTAGGAGAATATCCCATGAGTAACCTATTGGATTTATTAACAGATTTAGCACTTGACACGAAGAAACAAAGTGCTTTCCTCAATAACCCCAGTTCCTTAATGGAAGAAATGGGTTTAACGGAAGCAGAACAAACTGCAATGATGAGCGGTGAAAATGCTAAAATTGCCGCACTCTTTGCAGACGAACGAGTGCCGCTTGCCATTACTGCCGTCGATCCCGGTCCCGATCCCTTGCCAGATCCAGACCCTTTTCCTCCTTCTCCACCGTCAGACCCCCAACCTGACTCTAACTAGGATGTGGTATTGAAGTCAAACCACTAATAATTTTATACACTTGGGAAAGTAGATTGATATTTCACAAGCTCAAACCGCACTTGTTGCGGTTTTTTATCCTCAAAACCTAACTATGCAAAATTACCAAATTACTGAAAAACTGCATGAGAGCAGTAACTCGTTAGTCTATCGCGGATATCGGCAAGCAGACAATCTGCCTGTTATCCTCAAAATGCTCAAACAAGCCTATCCTTCACCTGAAAAAATTGCCTGGTTTAAGCGAGAGTATGAAATAACCCAAAACATTAACTTACCAGGGGTAATAGATGTTTACAGCTTCCAAAACCTAGAAAATCAGTGGGTAATTGCCTTAGAAGATTTTGGTGGTGAATCCCTCAATCGGATAATCGCTAAGAAGCAATTTACAATTGCTGAATTTCTCCACCTGGCAATTGAGATTGTTGACATTCTCGGTCAGGTTCACCAACAGCATATCATTCATAAAGATATTAACCCATCAAATATTATTTTAAATCAGCAGACAGGTAAGCTGAAGCTAATTGATTTTGGCATTTCCACAACACTGTCGCGAGAAAACCCAACCTTTCTTAACCCGAACGTATTAGAAGGAACGCTGGCTTATCTCTCGCCAGAACAAACAGGTCGCATGAATCGAGCCATTGATTACCGCACTGATTTTTACTCGCTGGGCATAACCTTTTATGAATTACTAACCGGACAGTTACCTTTCCCCACGAATGATGTTTTGGAATTAGTGCATTGTCATATTGCTAAACAACCTACCCCACCGCACGAACTCAAACCAGAAGTTCCACCAATTATTTCGACCATTGTGTTGAAATTAATGGCAAAAAATGCTGAGGAACGCTACTTGTCAGCATATCAAATAAAGGCAGATTTACAAGAATGTCTCAGACAGTGGCAGAGCAAAGAGCAAATTGACCCTTTCCCAATCGCTCGGCACAATATTTCCGATCGATTTCAAATTCCCCAAAAACTGTACGGGCGAGAACGGGAAATTTCTGCCTTATTAGCTGCTTTTGAGCGAGTTAGTCAAGGAACCAGTGAAATGATGCTGGTTTCTGGATATTCTGGGATTGGAAAAACAGTATTAATCCAGGAGATATATAGGCCGCTGACTCGCCAACACGGTTATTTTATTTCGGGTAAGTTTGACCAATTTCAACGAGATACTCCCTACGCATCCTTAATTCAGGCATTTCGTTCATTAGTACGGCAGTTACTAACAGAAAGCGATACCCAAATTAGCAAATGGCGAGAGAAGTTACAAGCGGAATTAGGGGAAGCTGGAGGGGTAATCGTTGAAGTTATTCCTGAAGTAGAAATAATTATTGGTTCCCAACCACCCCTACCAGATCTCCCGCCAGCAGAACAGAGAAATCGCTTTAATCGGGTTTTGCAAAAATTTATTAATATATTCACACAACTCGAACATCCCTTAGTAATTTTCTTAGACGACTTACAGTGGGCAGATAGAGCCTCGCTAGAATTAATTCAACTGTTGATGACAGTAGCCGATAATAAATATCTATTTCTAATTGGTGCATATCGGGATAATGAAGTAAGCGAAGCACATCCGCTAACTCAAATTTTGGAAAATATTGCCAAAGCAAAAGTAACAACCATTAATAAAATATTTTTGACACCTTTAGCCTTAACCGATATTACGCAACTTTTAGTTGATACGCTTTTTGCGGAATCAAAAAATGCTAAGCCACTTGCCAAATTGCTCCAGCAAAAAACTGGTGGTAATCCGTTTTTTATCAATGAATTCTTAAAATCCCTGCATTCTGAAGCATGGTTATATTTTAACTACGAATCTCAGAAATGGCAGTGGGACTTAGAACAAATAAAAGCGCAACCAATTACAGATAACGTTTTAGATCTGACGAGCAAAAATGTAAAAAAACTCCCGACAGCAACTCAGGCAGTATTAAAATTAGCAGCTTGCGTGGGGAATCAGTTTGACTTGAGAACGCTGGCGATTATCTATGAAAAATCCCTCCAAGAAACAGCAACAGATTTACGGTCAGCACTCCAATCCGGTCTAGTTATACCCCTCAGCCATGCCTATCAGTTGGCGGAACTTAATGTAGCAGGTTTGTCCGATCAGTTAGTTGCAGAATACAAATTTGCTCACGATCGCATTCAACAAGCAGTTTACTCTCTCATCTCCGAACCTGATAGACAATCAGTACATCTGCGCGTGGGCAGGTTGTTACTTCAAAATACACCATCTGAAGAAGTGGCACAGAAGCTGTTTGATATTGTCAATCAGTTGAACAAAGGCCGAGCGCTGATAGATCAACAAATAGAGCGATACGAGTTAGCTCAATTAAACTTACAGGCAGGTAAAAAAGCCAAATCTTCAGTGGCTAGCCAACCCGCTTTCAATTACCTTCAGATCGGCTTAAGTTTGTTAAATAAAAAGAGTTGGTCGCAGCAGTATAACCTTACCTTGGATTTGCATTTAGAAGCAGCAGAAACAGCTTATACAATTGCCAACTACGATGAAATGGAGCGCTTATCTGGGGTAGTTTTGCAAAAAGCCAAAACGCTGTTAGAGAAAGTAAAAATATATGAAATTAAAATGCAAGCTTATTGCGCCCAAAGGAAATTCCTAGAGGCGATCGACATTGGGCTAGAAGTTCTGAAATTACTTGGGGTAGAATTACCGCAACGACCGAACCAATCCGATCTGGCACAAGAGATGGAGCAGATAAAATCTGCTTTAGCGGGCAGGCAAGCCCAGGATCTAATCGACTTACCGCAAATGACCGACCCGTATAAACTAGCAGCTATGCGGGTGATGAACTACTTGTTGGGTCCTGCGTTCATAGCAATGAATCAACTGAGCTTATTAATTTGGTGCCGACAGGTTAATTTATCGATTCAGCATGGTAATGCTGCTAGCTCTGCTTTACCGTATATAGGTTACGGAATGATCCTCTGCTCGTCAGGAGAGCTTGACACTGGCTATCAGTTTAGTCAACTTGCTTTGAAGCTACTGGATCGATTCAAAGATAGAACATTTAAAGCAAGAATTTATGCAATATATAAGACATTTATCAAGCATTGGAATGAACCGCTCAAAGACACATCTTCTTTGTGCATGGAAGCTTATCAATGTGCGATAGAAACAGGAGATATTGAATATGCTGCTAGTATTACCCTTAGCTATGCTTACGCTTTGTACCTCAGCGGTGTGGAGCTGATCGATGCCAAGAAAGAAATGGCGAAAGCCCTTGAATTTACTTATCAAACTCAACAGGAAGCATACATTCATTGGGGTAAAATCTCTATGCAGGCGATCCTGAACATGGGGGAACAAGTAGAAAATCCCTGCTGTTTGATTGGTGAAGTATACGACGAACAAAAGATGATACCCGTTCATCAAGCAGGTGGCGATCGAACTGGGCTCATGCACGTTTATTCACATAAAGTTATCCTCTGTTATCTTTTCGAGGAATTTCAGCAAGCTGTGGAGAATGCAGACCGCTTTGAAGAATACTCAGCTAATGCAGGCTCCTTTTTTATTCTCCCTGTTGTCTATTTGTATGATATGTTAGCCCGACTAGCGCTCTATCCTAATTCCTCAGAAACGCAAAGAGAAGAAATCCTGACAAAGGTGGCTACTAAACAAGAAAAAATGGAAACATGGGCAAAGCAAGCTCCCATGAATTACCTGCACAAATTCTATCTAGTGGAAGCGGAACGCGATCGCGTATTAGGCAACGATAAAGATGCCAGAGAATATTACGATAAAGCCATCATCTTAGCCCGCGAAAACGAATATCTCAACGAAGAAGCCCTCGCCTACGAACTAGCAGGCAGGTTTTATTTAGCCAGAAATCAAAATCATGTTGCCCGTCACTACTTGCAAGATGCCCACTATGCTTATCAGCGCTGGGGGGCTGTAGGTAAAGTAAAAGATTTAGAAGGGCGATACCCGCAGTTTTTAGCCATTCAGTGGCTTGGTTCAACCAGAACAGATACTGACAATAATACCATCAATCCAGTCACCACAACTGGTAGAAATTCCGGGGAAGCGCTAGATTTTGCCGCAGTAATGAAAGCATCCCAAGCTATCTCCGGTGAAATCGTTCTCGAACAATTGTTAAACCAGGTGATGAAAACTGTAATTGAAAACGCAGGCGCTCAAAAAGGTTTTCTCCTTCTGAATCAAGGCGGGAATTGGGCGATTGAAGCCGAAGCTGCAGTAGAATGCGAGATCATTACCATTATGCAATCCCTTCCCGTAGATTCTGTAGATCCTGCCACCGGAATTCCCTTGCTGTCAACCGCCATAGTTAACTACGTCGCTCGCAGCCAAGAAAATGTAGTATTAAATAACGCCACCGATGAAGGACTATTTACTGGGGATTCTTACATTACCGCAACTCAACCCAAATCGATCCTCTGCACTCCCCTACTCAATCAAGGCAAACTAGGTGGTATTCTCTACTTAGAAAATAATTTGGCGATCGGTGCATTTACCTCGGAAAGAGTCGAAACTTTAAAAATCATTGCCGCTCAAGCTGCGATATCCATTGAAAATGCAACTCTCTACGAAAAATTAGAAGATTACAACCGAACTTTAGAGCAAAAAGTAGAAGAGCGAACCGCACAATTAGCCCAAGCTAATGCAGAAATATTGGGTTTGAACGAACGGCTCAAAGTAGAAAACCTTCGCATGAGTGCCGAACTAGATGTAACTCGCCGCCTCCAACAAATGATTTTGCCTCAACAGCAGGAATTAGAGTCAATTGAAGGGCTAGAAATTGCTGCATTCATGGAACCGGCTGATGAAGTTGGCGGCGACTACTACGACGTACTAAATCACGGCGGTAAAGGCACAATAGGCATCGGCGACGTGACAGGACACGGTTTAGAAAGCGGCGTGTTAATGATTATGGCTCAAACAGCAATTCGCACTTTGTTGGTTCGCAATGAAACCGACCCAGTTAAATTATTGCAGACAGTCAACCAAACGCTTTTTGACAACGTAGAACGCATGAATTCCGGTAAAAATATGAGCCTTTCGTTGCTGGAATATCGGGACAACACCCTGCGTTTGAGCGGACAGCACGAAGAGGTGATTGTCGTGCGTTCCAGTGGCGAAGTAGAGCGGATTGATACCATGGACTTAGGCTTTCCCATCGCCTTGGAAGCAGATATTGCCGATTTCATTGCTTCTACTGAAATACAGTTAAATTCGGGGGATGTTGTCGTACTCTATAGTGATGGAATTACGGAAGCTTTTAATATGAAGGACTCTCAGTACGGTATCGAGCCATTGATTGAAGTTATTGCCCTTCACAGGGGACAGTCAGCAGCAGAAATCAAGCAAGCTGTTATTGACGACCTGCGGCGATACATCGGGGAACAAAAAGTATTTGATGACATTACTTTGGTAGTAATTAAACAGAAGTAAGTATGGAAAAATTTAGTTGAGGAATGATACCGAGAACACGGCACTGCCTTTCGTCGTGTCAACTTAAGCTTTTAGTTTATCAGTCCTCCCGCCTATCCGGCAGTCCGCCAGGGGTTGAAACCCCTGTCTAATAGCTAAAGTCCTCTGAAGAGGACTCATGAGTTTAAAAAATTTTCTTCTCAGTCCTCTGGAGAGGACTTTAGCTTTGAGGCGGGGAATTCATTCCCTGTCGGACTGTCGGACTACCTGTTTAACGTTAAGTTGACACCAATGGGCACTCGCGGTGTCTCTACGGTCAAATAATCAAGAACACTTAATGAGAGATGTAATTCTCACCCGATTAATTGTAGGCAAATGGCACGGCCGTGTCCTGATTGGGGGTAATATTAATTCCGATGCAAGCGGGTTTGATATAATTACTCATCTTGTTAGCATTTCTGCTGGATAATTCAGAGAACTTATTACTGAATGTGATCACCTAAATTTCGCGATCGCAAATAGTTTACAAACCGGATATCGGCACAAACTCGTAACCGTAACTCGTGCGATTTCCGGGTTTAACACTTACTAATTGGACTGCTCGATTGCGATCGCCCGAAGGTAAAAACCGAATCGGGCCGGATGCTCCATTTGCCGAAAAATCTGACGCCGATAAAGCTTGTTGAATGCCTGTACGAGTCGGATTGCGCCCTAAACCGGCAATTAACGCGATCGCCGCATCGTAGGCTAAAGCTGTGCGCCAACTTACTTCAGCATTCCAAAGTTGTTTGGATGTTTGGGGAAAGTTTGACTGCGGATCTGCGAGAATGTGCCAAGGAACAGCCAGCACCATATCTGTTGCTCCTGCGCCACCGATTTGCAGTGTTTTAGCACTATAAGCACCGTCTCCCGCTAGTAATGGCAGCCGCTTGGCGTTTACTTGCACTACTTGCAAAGCTTGGTCGAGCGTGGCTGAATTGGATGCTAACAGAATCACTTCTGCTCCTTGGGCGATCGCACTTTTAACGCTATCGGCCGCATTAAAATTGCCATTAGCAAAGTCAAATTCCAATAGTATTTGTCCTCCATCTCCGTAAATAGCAGTGGTGAATTCATCTTTTAAAGATTTGCTGTAACTGCTGGCAGAATTGAAAAATACAGCAGCTTTTTGCTTTTGCAATTTTTCCACCATATAGCGGGAAAGAGCATTAGCCGCAAAGCGATCGCTCGGCACAGTCCGAAATATATTCTTGCCAACTCCTGAAAGCTGCACAGAGGTACTTGTCGGAGAAATTGCTACTAATTGTTTTTGCTGGTAAATCTTGCTGGCTGCTAGGGTTGTATCTGAACCAAAATGCCCGATAACTCCTAAAATTTCCGAGTTATTGGCTAAAGCACTGGCAATTTGGGCCGCCATTTCTGGCTTGTTGTCATCGTTAGCAATTAACACTTTTAATGGAGTGCCGCTAATGCCGCCGCTTTGGTTGATTTCATTTTGAGCTTGAGCTACGCCCCGCATAATTTCTAGAGCAGCATTGATATCGCCGCCAATGGGAACTGCTGCGGCAATTGTGTAGGATTTTTGATCGCCGATGCGGGCGTTGTTGAGGTAAATTAGTGCTTCTGGATCGTTGCGATTGGTTTTCAGCGAAGCTTGTAAGTCGGAAATAGCTGCGTTATAGTTGCCAGATGCGATCGCCTTTACTGCTGCTTGTTTGGTGGTTGTTGCTCGCTCGGGAATTAACAGTTTTTGTCCGGCACTCAGACGCTGCCCTATTGCCTCCTCTGACTGCGGCGAATTCCCCGTCGCAGAGTTGGGAAATGTCTGATTTTGGGGTGATAAACCTCCGAGATTGATGCCGCCTCGGCTTGTGAGCCACCAAATACCTGCACCGGCTAGCCCGATCGTAATTAGGAGCGATAATACCAGAACCGCGGTTTCGTTTTTTTGGGACATGGCGGCAGAATTTTAGATTTTAGGTTTTAGATTCAAAGAAGGAAGGAAGTTCGGCAACGAGAAATGTACGGGATGTAGCGCATTTAATAAGAAGTTTTCCTTCATTTAATAATTTATATAGCAATTATTCTACTTGTACTACTGGAGATAGATGATTTTTGGCTGACATCTACATACATTTTAGCGCGTGGTAATTTATTTTATCTTGATATTCTAGAATCTAGCAGCGTAGCAGCTTAGCTCCCAGTGAAGTTGACTCTGATACCTGCAAATTGTCCCGTCTCAGAGGGTTTGGCTTCTTCGTCGTATTGGGCGCTGCTGGGGGTGGGAGGCTTTTCTGGCGTGATTTCTGGTGCTGTTTGAGGCACCGCGTCTCCTGAGCCTGGGCTCAGCGGGGGTGCGATCGGGGTGTTGTACAATTTGAGGATGATTCTTGTGGGGAATAGGGGTTAGCGTCCCGCCTGCTGTGAAAATACACGCCTTCGGGCGACGAGATCCCATCCCACAAAACAATCAAAATCCCCCCGCTATTATGCAACGCCATAAATAGGGCTGTGGCGATCGCGATCGTCACGTTATAAAAGCCTCTACCATCGGTGCTTATTCTGAGGCTTGCTGTGGTATCAGGTGGTTGTTTTGACCGTACCACAAGCTGATTGCTGCGATCGCTATGCAGCCAACTAGGGCCAACAGGGAAGCTGGCATTTCTCCTGTTTTTTTTTCCATCCTTTAACTCCTTGCTCGCGCCTATAACGCCTAGAGTAAAGAGTCGCTGGCTTATAGCTTGCTTAACTTGTTGACTGCCGTTTTATTTGCGGTCATACTTCCTACTAGGGTAGAACAATCAGCTAAATATAGTTTGTTGGGAATCTACTTTATAGGTTTTTTTATATTGCTTAGTTTTTTGTAAAAATTTTTGAGCGTTTCATATCACAATTATTTGATAAATGGTTTTTCTTAATTAAATCTTTATTTTTCCGTGCAATCTCGACAGTGGGGGAGTTCTTAACGATCCAGGGGCGGGGAAAGATTAAAGTTTTTTTAAGTTTGACAAAATAAAGGACATCTTTTGTAATATAAAGAAGAAAGTTGAAAAAAATATAAAGACAAACTAATTGGATAAAAGTGTCGCTAAGGTAGTAAAAATGACGGTTGGTCAGAGAAAAAGAGTGTTAAGCTCGGCTAAGCTCAGTCAAAGCAAAACCTCGATATTTAATTAAGTTCGATCGATAACAAAGGCTAAGGTAAATTCCATGGCAAACTCAGTTTTAAATCAGCCAAACGCAGCAGCAGGAGTGCAGTGGCAGCCAAAAGATATTATCCGCGGCCTAGTGTGGAAAATTGCGATCGCAACCTGGCTGTTAATGGCTGTAGGCAGCGCCACGCGAGTCATGAATGCGGGGCTCGCTTGCCCCGACTGGCCGCTGTGCTACGGTCAATTAATACCTGCAGCGCAAATGAATTTGCAGGTATTTCTGGAATGGTTTCACCGGTTGGACGCAGCAGCGATCGGTTTAAGCGCGATCGCACTTTTAGGACTATCTTTGTTTTACCGCAGCCGCCTGCCAAAATGGCTGCCTTGGGCGAGCGCTGGGGCAGTATTTCTAATCGTTTTTCAAGGCGTATTGGGCGGCTTGACAGTAACACAACTGCTCAGATTTGACATCGTTACGGCTCACTTGGGAACAGCTTTACTGTTTTTTGGCGCCCTGCTAGTCATCGGTTTCATGCTGACTCCCTACGAAGCTACAGGAAATGTCGGCAAATTGGCTTGGGTAAGTTCGATCGCAGTATTGTTAGTTTACCTGCAAAGTTTGCTAGGAGCATTAGTAGGCTCTAGATGGGCACTGCACCAATGTTTGGACTCCTCAGAATTGTGCTCGGTAATGAACAGCCACATCGCGGGTATCGTACCAGCTACAGCAGCGACTTTAGCCGTAGCAGTCATGGCTTGGCGGCAGCCTGCACTGAGTCCAAATTTGCGAAAACTGGCTAATTGGGCGAGTGTTTGCCTAATTGCTCAATTAGTTCTGGGATTAGCAACTTTCCGGCTGCACCTTCAGGTAGAACCGCTGACAGTCGCCCACCAAGCAGTCGGTGCTGCTTTGCTGGGAACCCTGATAGCTTTTAGTGTTTTAGCTTGGCGCGATCGAGTTTTATCAGCTTGAGAGATAACACTAAAGCCAAGTAGGGTGCGTCAGACATTGATTATTTCGACTTCAACAGGTTTTCCTGTTCTGACGCACCCTACCTCTTGAGAGTAAGATGGGGCGGGTTTATTAATCCTTGTAGCTACAGCAAATATTTATCGTAAAACCCGCCCCTAAAACCTAATGACTAATGACAAATTCGCAAATAATTACTAACAGCTTACAACCGATGCAAGAAATCCTTACCAACGACAGGCCCCGCCTCCACGAAAACTTTTCGCAAGTGGTGAAAAGTTACTATCAACTAACAAAACCCAGAATTATTTTACTGCTGCTAATCACTACCTCAGCAGGAATGTGGATGGCCGCCAAAGGAGAAGTAGACCCGCTATTGCTGGTATCAACTATTACTGGAGGCGCTTTAGCTTCCGCGTCGGCGAATACGATTAATTGTGTCTACGACAGCGACATCGATTATATTATGGAGCGCACCCGGTGGCGGCCGATTCCTTCCGGGCGAGTCAAGAAGCGGGATGCTTTGATATTTGCGATCGCCCTAGCTACAATATCCTTTACATTGCTCACAGTTGTTGCCAACTTATTAGCCGCATTGCTAGCAATGTCAGGCATCGTTTTCTATGTCCTAATTTACACCCACTGGCTGAAGCGTCACAGCGTGCAAAACATCGTCATCGGCGGTGCAGCAGGGGCGATTCCCCCGCTAGTTGGGTGGGCTGCGGTTACGGGAGATTTGAGTTGGGGTGCGTGGCTGCTGTTTGGGATTATATTCCTGTGGACACCGCCGCATTTTTGGGCATTAGCAATGATGATTCGCGATGAATACAAGGAAGTAGGCGTCCCGATGTTGCCGGTAATTGAGGGCGACGAAGAGACAGCCCGCCAAATTTGGATTTACACGCTATTGATGATTCCTGCCACTTTGCTGCTAGTTTATCCCCTGCATTTAGCGGGCGCGGTGTATGCGGGAACAGCTATTTTCCTCGGTGCTATTTTTGCCCAAAAAGCTTGGTTGCTGTTGCAGACTCCAGAGGATAAGATTGTTGCGCGATCGCTCTTCAAATACTCTATTCTGTACCTGATGCTCTTGTGCGCTGGCATCGTGGTTGACAGTTTGCCTGCGACTCATAATTTTACTACTGCTCTTGTACAAAATGTGCAAACTTTGATTAGTGCAGTTGTGATGTAGTAATTAGTTAAATAGCAGTTATTAAAATGAAACCCGCATCTAGCGGGTTTTGTTTGTTTAGGGTAAAATAGCGAACGCCATTCTCCTATCTGCGTTAATCAGCGTTAATCAGCGATTAAAAAAGAGCGAATACCTATCCTGTCAATAACTGAGGATATTGTGATGACGTTACACGAGTATGATGTTGTTGCCTTGACCGCAGAAATTCAGGCAATCCATAAAGCAACCTCTCAGCCAATTTTGCTCAGACCGGGACAAGTTGGCACTATTCTGATGAGCTTTGACGATCGCGCTTATCTAGTAGATTTTGCGGATGCTCAAGGTAATACCTATGCAATGGAAACCGTTCCTTCAGAAAAACTCATGCAACTCGTTTATGAGCCACTTCCTGCCTGCGCCTAACCTGCAAATAATACTTTACAGAGTATTGAGTTGGAAGTGGCGATCGAGGAATTATATCGTGGTGTGAGTTTCGATCGATTGAGCAACGGGTAATTTTGACGTTCGATCGCAAGGTGCAAAATATTATATCCCTTGCTGCTTCTGGAACCACCGCTTCCATGCCGCCTCTGATGCTTCTCTCACCACTAAGCTCAAATCACACTGATACAAGGCTGAACACGATAGAAAATTAATCTCTAGAACGTAAGCCCAATTACCAGAACAACAGAGATCTAGAACCCAAATTGGGTCAGGCTGCCATTGTTGTTGCGCCACCGCTTCGGCTACTTGTCGCACAATCTCAGGCATTCCGGATTGATAGTAAGGTTTCTCAATCTGCCGATATTGAGAAGCACACAAGATTTGCCCTTGGGCAATAATCACTCTCCATTCTGCTTCAATGGACTGTTCCGGTGCAACCAGCACCAAAATGTTCGGGTCTTCGAGGTAATGGCGTTTCATAAAACTGTCTAAGTCCGTCACTTCTCTAGGAGAATACAGACTACCTGCAAAAGGTTTAAGTGGACTGTTGGGACGGATAAACAAACGTTTGCTCTCCTCAATATTGAAAAGTAATTTAGGCTTTTCAACCACAGAGGAAGACAACTCTGATAGTGGCAAAATATAACCCCCTGCATTCAACAGCCAAGGTTTAAGATGAGGATAATAGGCTGTGCAATGATAATGTTCAATAGTCCCGATAATTCCTGGTGTCCAAGACAAATCCCAACTGAGAATCTGTTCAGCTATATAGAGTGACCCATAGAAGATGACACACTCTGTTTGGGGAAAGAAGCGTTGATAGTCTGTTATGCCTCTGGTATAGTCAATAATCTTAACATTGTGTCCTTGCTTGCGAATCTCCGTTGCAAGTGGAGCCATAGAGCAGCCAAATACACCATCTTCTAGAATCCAGCTAACCATCTAGCTACCCTCGCCCAAGTCATATGGCAGATGAATTTATTGTTGTAGCGCAAATTTCGACTAAAAACCAGGAGCGATCGCCCACACCAGTCTTGTTATCATTAAAATCAATGGCTGCAACAGGAAGCTTAGACTATGTTTGCCCTCGTCTCACCGGAAAAAATTCAATTGCCTGCCGGTTCTCTAGTGCGCTTACCTGCAACCTGGCAAGATTATCAGAGTTTGTACGATCGCCGAGGAGACACCTCTATTTCGCCTATTAATGAAAGGTGAATGCCATGCAAGCCAAACTTCAAGAACAACTTTCTCCTGCTGATGCCGAAGTTATTTTGGGACGTTTGCCAGAAGGAAATAGCGGTGTTATACAGACAAGCTGTCCGTTTGCTGAGGCAAGTTAATGCGGATGAGGAACGGGTGATTTTGAGGTTCGATCGCGATTACGGCGAACTCATTTATCGCTTGCGGCTGCGATCGCCAAGAGGTGTCATTTATTTGCGGTTTCGTCCTCACACGCCGGAAGAACCAGCATCAATATTGTTAAATTTATTACAGACCGAAGGATTGTAATTTGAGGAACGGTTTACGGTGGTGGAGGGCGATCAAATTCGTCAACGCCCCCTACCGTAGTTATTGCCGGAAGCAAGTAGTTGTGTCGATTGAGGCAGGCTTTGGGTGACGATCTTTCAGAGTATTGAGCTTGAAGTGGCGATCGAGGAGTTATATCGCGGTGTGAGTTTGGGGCGATAAATGAAGTAAGCTAGAGACAAAGGTTTCAGACCATTCTAACCAATGCCAGCATCTGTCAATGGTCTCAACCAAATTCTGACAGCAACATTACCCAATGCGATAGAGCTTTTACGTTCTGGGGAAAGTGTTGTCGAAATTACAGGTAATATGTAGAAAAACTTCAAGGCAAGCCTACAACGCACACATCCTATGGATTATCCCTTTGAAAACCTGAATCCCGAAAAGTTTCAGGAGTTTGCTCAGGCATTATTGGTTAAGGAATTTCCTGATTTGCAATGCTTTCCAGTAGCACAGCCAGATGGAGGAAGAGATATCCTAACTTATGAGTATAGGATTCCATCACATAGCTTTGCTGTTTATCAAGTCAAATACGTCAGGAGACCGTTGGCTGAAAAGGATACTCACAAGTGGCTGCTTGAAATTATTAAGGGTGAAGCCCCTAAAGTAAAAGCACTCATCGAAAAAGGTGCTCAGCAATTTTTTCTCATTACGAATGTTCCAGGGACAGCGCATCCTGATGTAGGTTCAATCGATCAAATGAATCAACTTTTAGAGAGTGAACTTGGTCTTCCCTCACGATGTTGGTGGAGGGATGATCTCAACCGAAAAATGGATGACGCATGGAATCTAAAATGGATATACCCAGAATTAATGACAGGTCCAGATCTCATTCGGTCAATTATAGAATCTGGCTTGTCAGAAGATAAAGAGAGACGTGCAAATGCAATAAAGGCTTTTGTTTCAGAACAGTTCTATGCCGATCAAGTCGTTAAATTCAAGCAGGTAGATTTACAAAATAGGCTTCTTGATTTATTTATTGATGTTCCAGCTTTACCACCTCAAAATGCTGAAACTGGCAAAAAAGTGCTGAATTATCATCGGGTGTATGAATATATTGCTTATACATTACGTAATAGAGGAGGAACTACGTTCGATGAACAGCACTTTGCTTACTTTAATGATACTAATAGAGTAATCGGCTCTGCTACTCTATTTCTTCATCCTCTTATCCAGAAAGAAGCGCCGTGGATTGTACTTGAGGGCGCACCAGGACAAGGTAAGTCAACCATTACGCAATATTTATGCCAAGTTCACCGTATGCGTCTTTTGGGTTCGGAGGAAATTAAAAAAAATTTACCAGAAGCCTACAAAGAATCCGAGGGATTGGGTGCTATTCCAAAGCACCATATGATTTCTCATGCCTGTCTTCCATTGAGAATTGACCTTCGAGATTTAGCATCTTGGTTATCGGGATACAATCCCTTCTCTCCTGAAGATGAGAGAAGCAAAATCTCAAATACACACAAATCCCTTGAGGAGTTTTTAGCTTTTTTGGTCAACCATTCCTCAGGAGGTCTTGAGTTTTCAGCAGCAGATTTAATTGCGGTATTTAAAAAAAGCCGCGTCCTTTTGGTTTTTGATGGGTTAGATGAAGTAGCAGATATTGAGAAACGTCGCGAAGTCGTCAATGCAATTCATACAGGCTCTCGACGATTAAAAGCTAACGCATTATCACTTCAAGTAATTGTTACAAGTCGCCCAGCAGCTTTTGCCAACTCACCAGGACTACCAGAAAGTGACTTTCCTAGATATTATCTGGACTCATTAACTAAGCCATTAATTGATGAGTATGCAAACAAATGGATGGATGCAAAGAAACTCGATCAACGAGATCGTTCAGAAGTAAAAAGGATATTGCGAGATAAATTGGATCAGCCACATCTAAAGGAGCTGGCAAAGAATCCGATGCAACTTACCATTTTCTTAAGCTTGATTTACAATCGTGGTTCATCTTTGCCCGATAAAAGAACGGCTTTATACGATAATTATGTGGACTTATTTTTTAATCGGGAAGCAGAAAAAACACCAGTTGTCAAAAAATATCGTGACCTTTTATTAGGTATTCACAAATATATTGCCTGGGTGCTTCATTCGGAAGCTGAGCAACATGATAAGAATGGCCGTATCACTCAGAGTGAGCTTCATAATAGTATTCAGGTATATCTTGAGGAACAAGGTTACGAAGTTGACCTCGCTCGTGAATTAGTTACTGGGGCACTTGAGCGTATTGTTGCATTAGTCTCTCGTGTCGAAGGAACGTATGAATTTGAAGTTCAACCATTACGTGAATATTTCGCAGCACGATATCTTTATGAAACAGCTCGCCACTCTTCACCAGGAATGGAATATTCGGGTACGAAGCCCGATCGTTTCGATGCAATAGCCCGCAATTTTTACTGGCTAAATGTGACAAGGTTTTATGCTGGATGTTATGACGTGGGGGAACTTCCTTCACTAATAGATCGATTAGAAGACCTAATAGGCTCAGAAGGCTATTGTCTGATCAGTCATCCTAGAATCCTGGCTGCAACTCTTCTGAGTGATTGGGTGTTTTCTCAACATCCCAAGTCAGTTAAAAAAGTAATGAATTTGATTTTAGATGGTATTGGTTTGCGCTACGTTTTACCCTCTGCTAGCCGTCGCATGGGTCAGAGTGAGCCGATGATTCTTCCTCCAGAATGTGGGCGTGATGAATTAGTAAAATATTGCTTTAGCCTCTTGGGAAATCAGCCCCCTCTCGATTTTGCTTTAGATATTATTAGCTTAATATCGGCAAATACATCATCTCCTAAAGAAGTTCTCGATTTATGGTTTGGCGGAATAGTAGCACAACATGGAGAGGCACGTACTAAAGCATTAGAATATGGACTCTATCTTGGACTTCTTACGCAAGCTTCTATTTTATCCCCAACTCAGTTAGAAAATATCTGTTCTGATTCACCTCAAGATCAGTGCAGATTAAACTTGCTTTATAAGGCACGCCGTTTTGATTATTTTGAAGCTGAAGAAGAACGATTTAAAGCTGCCTTAAAAGTAATATTAACTGGCAGTTTAGACCTCATGCCCCGTCATAATCGTAATCAGAAAAAGACTTCTCTTTTAGAGAGAGTAAGTTATGCAGTTAATGTTACGCAATATGCCTATGCCTTCCAAAACTCTCGTCCTGTTCCTCTCTCGAATGTGAGGCAAAGTCATTTCTATATTGAAGAAGATTATTTGGACGAAAGTATACATGAGCCAGAAAATAACTATTTTCCTAAATTTGAAGATGCTCGAAAATGTCTGAAGGTTATTGAAGTAGTCAAACGGAATAAACAACTTGATGCTTATTTATGGGCAACAAATCTTACTCCTTGGAATAACTTAGTCGAGACCATCCGTCAATGCTGGGGAGATGTGTGGGTTTGCTTTCATTTGGCTAATATTGCGAGTGGAATTAAGTCTTCTACAGAAACGTATGTAGATTATTCCGATTTGCTCGATCACTCAAAAGAGTTATGTAGGAGAGCAAGATATGCAAGACTTCGAGCAGGACAGTATGCGTGGTGGATAAAGCAAATTGAAGGTTCTAAGAGTGAGAGCGAGAGAGCATTTACTTTACTTATATTGGTTACTTGGGCAAGTCCTAAAACTTTAGAGAAAATAATCCCTCAGTTAGATAAGTTCATTCAGGACCTCCCTGATGCAATCTGGAAAAATGTTTATCGTTCTGTAGAAGAAGCTCTTACTTTAAAGCAATCATCACATCAAGATGTCTCTCTTGAGCCTAATCAAATGGATGATTTTTTGACTCCGAGAACGGCTGTTTTGATTAGTCTTAGAGCAAAACCTGAGACTCGCAAATTGCTCTATTCAAAATACTTGAAGGAGTATGATAGATCGGACGCATTAATTCTCAAGATTTGCCAAGATATGTCTCTAGAGTTTTTAGTGAATGATTATTCACTTTGGGATGAAGTTCGTGATGTTATTCAAAGAAGTTATGCCAAAGGAGTAATATTTGAACCTTATGCTTTTCATCGGCTTAACCGAGAAATTACGAGTCGGACTATTCCGGACGAAATAGCTCTAGAGATCGCATCTAAACCTAGTAGTTATCCAGGATTCTTAGTTGCTGTTGCTGAGATGAAAATGAAAGAGAAAGTTGCCCTTAAAGTAGTTCCTGTGGGCGAGACGGCAATTAAAGATAAATGGTTCGATCACCTGTAAGGCTACACCAGCATGGATATAAGCTATCCTTGAGATGCAAAATTTCTCTGCATCCGGTAAACGAGAAGGTTAAAAAATTCCCCTTTTCCGTGACCCTGTTTGAACGACAGGTGAAACTCCATCGCACTCAATGCCTTACGATCGCCCGCACCACTCTTGTTATCATTAAAATCAATGGCTGTAAAAGCGAGCTTAGACCATGCTTGCCCTCGTCTCACCATAAAAAATTCAATGGTTTGCGCGTTCTGTAATACGCTTACCTGAAACCGGGCAAGATTATCAGAGTTTGTACGATCGCCCCGGAGACGGCTCAATTCCGCGTCTGAAGCATCGCAACCGAGAAGTGCGATCGCCGGCTGTGTAGAACTTGCTCAGCCACGCAAAACCAGCGCTGCGATCCGGGATTTAAAGTAACAACTAGCTAAGCGATAAGCGAGGAAAGCGCATCGGCGATCGTGAATGTGCGCTACCAAGCTGATGCTGACTTGAATTAGGAACTCGTCACAGAATTACTGCGACGAGAACCTAACTATAAGATTAATTCGACTGAATCTGTGAATTCAAAACCTTAGAAATTCGATCGCGCGTTTCCTCCAAATGAGCCCGCGTATAAGCATCCGCATTCCGATCCAAATTCCGAATACTCTTGCTCAAACCCTCCCGTAACTGCCGCAACTCGTACCAAGCCAAACTCCGCGCATCCTCTGGAACATTCGTTTTTCGCAGCACCATTCCGATCAAAATTGCTAAATGTTCCCGCTGCAAAGAACGCCGAAAAGTTGGAATTTGCATCTTCTTTTCCGGCTGCAATACCTCTTGCCAGATATCCTTTTGCACAGTATCCAACACTTCCGGCAACCTCAAAGCAGTTTCCGGCGTTGATTTTAACTCCGCATCCCGCAGCCTCGCCAAGCGCATCGGAGATAGCAAAACTCGCAACACAAACCGCTGCAAAAAAGTAATTCGATCGCCGATCGGGTAATCTAGAGGAAACACCAAAGCCGGACTCCCCCAGTGATCCCAGCGCGAAGGCGCCAATTTGTTGAGCAATTCCGGCGCAAAACTAAACGCATCCGGCGCAAATACGTACTTCTCTAATGTTGCTAAAGCTTCTCGCTGCTGAGAAAGTTCGATCGGCACAAACGGCAACTTCGCATTAGTATCTCCAGGGCGAATCCGGTTAAACGACTGCCCGCCGACGTACAAAGTAGCATTCATCACCTGCTGAACATAATACCCGAACACCGAATCAAACATCACCCGCAGTTCGTTATAACCGTCTTCCCCAACCGGCATTCGCTTTTCTAAACGCTTCCACATCGCCCTAGCATTATCCAATTGCCATTGCGAATACCTCAGCATATTAGCGCTGAGATCGAAAGTATTCGCAGCCGGATCGAGAATATCAACAGAATCCTCATCCGCCGCGTAAGCTAATTGCTGTTCCGCACCGCGGCTGGCAATTTGTTGCAGCGCTGGCAAGTCGCTGTTCGGGTTTGGGCCGCCAATCACCTTGTAACCGTACTCGATCGCCCAATCGTCATAAGGCCCTACAATCGTTGGAAAATAGTCGCCCTGCACAGTTCCCTGCGGTGCCAAATTAATCGGCACATAATCCATCACCGACGCCACCATACCTTGCGTGCGAGTTACCTGAGTATTGTTCAAATCCTCCGGTTGCAGCATCGTACTCCCGTGAAAATTGTGCCTCAAACCGAGAGTATGACCGACTTCGTGGGTAGTCAAAAATCGGATAAATTCATTCACATAATTGTCAATCGTCCCACTGCTAGGCGCTGCATTTTCCAACAGTGACCTCGACATTGCCCCGATCGCAAACTGCCGACTCGATTCCAACCCAAAACACATATCCGAACTCGACATCAACCGCGATAAAGGCGAGCGTTTTTGCTCTTGGTATCTTTCTACCAAAGTCGGCAAATCATCAGCAATTCCACCTCGATCATTTTCCCCGCTGCTTTTTCCTAAATCCCCATTTTCTAACAGATTCAAATAGCGAGAATACATCCCGAACTGACAGGGATTAGTATTAGAACCGTTTCGCCCTTGAAAACTCTTAGATACCGAGCGATTTTGTTCCACCAAAGACCGATACCCCTGTTTGATTTGCCAGACAATATTAGCATCCAACAGAATGTCAGCATCTAAAATTTGCCCCGTCAGCGGGTTTGTGCGAGACGGCCCAATGCCGGCAAACTGAGGATCAAAAGAACTCGACCAGCGAATAGTATTGTAGCGAACGTCAGCCGGGTCCCATTTAGCATTGTCCGGCATTTGTTTGACCTGAATGGCCTCAGTAAAACCTGCCTTTTCAAAAGCTTTGTTCCACTCCAAAACGCCCTCGCGAATTGCGTTTCGGTATTCGGGAGGCACATTATTTTCAATCCAAAAGACGATCGGCTGCACCGGAGGCGACATCGGCGCCGTCGGGATTTGCTTTTGCAAATGCCAGCGATTGATATAGCGGACAAAAGGCTCGCGGCCGCTCTTGTCAGAAAAGTCCTTATATGCTGTGAGGAAATAGCCCACTCGCTCATCCGCAAGTCTGGGGCGGTAGCCGTTATTTAGCGGCACTTCCGAGAAACTGTAGTGAATGCGGAGGTTAAAAGCCCGACTGTCAGGAACCGAAGGTAAATAGTTAACCGCACTGTCATCATCGCTAGAAAAACCGTAAATAGAAGCAATTTCCACATTCAGCGGAAACGCTTTAACATCTTTAAAATAAGACTTGTCTTCATCGATCGAATAAGAAGCGCCCAAAATCATCGGCAAAATCGCTTTTACCCCTGGTAAATCCCGCTTTTCGCTCATCAGCAAATCGCCTAAATCGATCAGCAGAGTTTGTCTTTGCGAATGAATGCTTTTGAGCGGCAAAGAATAGAGAATCGACTCGCTAAATCCCCGTTCTACCGAACCTGCTTGCGGGTCGCCCGGACTTGTGCGAAAATTTATATTAGGAATCACAAACTGCACGTTATTTTGGACGCGCCGCAGTTGAAACAAGAAATCGCCGATCGGCATTCCGCTCAAAATGCCCGCTTCCCCCAAACCAGATGCCAATGTCACAAAGCACAGGAACTTTTTGTCGAGTTGTTGCGGTTTAATTTCCAGATATACTTTATCAGTTGCTTGATTGCGGTAAAGAGTAAATAGTCCCTCTAACTTTTGTGCGCCTTGGACAACCTGTTCAAAGGGTGCCAGAGTTTGCTGTTCGCTACTTTGTTCGTTGCTGGGCGGCCCAGAGGATAAAGCTAAAGGTAACCAGAAACCTTTATACAAACTGAAACAGAAAAATGCTAAAGATAAGATAAAAAATATCAAAGGCAGATTTTTTCTCGGAATTTTTATCTGTTGATTTTGGCTATTTTCAGGAAATATCAATCTTTTCATTTTCAGTATTTTGCCGCCGGAAAGAATAGTTTTGAGATAGTCGCGCCGCACTCGCAACGCTGGGAGCATCTAACTTCTAAAATAGCTCAAAACTCAAAATTCAAAACTACTGTTTCGCCGGCCAGGGAATCATGGGATCTTGAGCCAACCGCTTAGAAACTGCAATAGCACCGTAACGGTTGAGGTGGCTGGGGTCGGAAAAAGATTCCCGCGCCTGGGGCCACAGTAAACTATTATCTAGGAAAATTAGTCCGCTTTGGGCTGCTAATTCTTGCATATATTGCCGGAATTCTTGTTCGTAACCTGTCCGCACCGGGTCTAAATAATCTTCAGTCAGAGGCATATTCACAAACACGAGATTGATGTTGCGAACCTTGGTAAATTCGATCAAATTTTTGAGTGCTAGAGCTTGTTCGCCTATCAATTTAAAATTTTGATAGTCGGAGTCGTAATAACCAGATACTTTCGGGTGCTTCTGAAAGTAAGTCTCGGGATTGAAGCGGATATCGATCGGCAAAAAGCCATTTGGTTGAAACTCGCTGACGGGTTTACTCGCAGCAGTTGGCTGGGCATTTTCCGTTGTTTGTTCACCCAGGGCTGCGGTTTGGGGGCTGTCGGTTGCAGCAGGGGCTGATGGATTAACGATCGATCGCAAAAACCCTTTGAGTCGATCGCGCTTTTTGTAAATTGCAGAACCCTCAACCAACTTTTTACTCACCAATTGCTGAACGTTAGCTTGAGTTTGTCCCAAATTGTTCACCAATTCAGTCGCAGTCGCCACCGGATTGTTGGCGCTTGCGTTCGATGTTTCGGCTTCTAATTGATTGGTGCGGATCAGAAAACTACCCCGGCTCAATTGCCTGTAACCTTCCGAAGAAGCGATCGCACTAAAAGTCAAATCCGGCCGCCCGCTGTTGAGAGCCCTCGCCCCGTCCGCCAACACCAGCAATTTCGGCAGTTGTTGCGGCGGCAAAATCCGGCGGATGAGCGAATCTACAACCTGGAGAGTAGCTCCATTAACCCCAAAATTGTAAGCCCTCAGCCCCGGGTAGCCCGAAGCTGCCAAAGCTGTTTCCAAAACCGCCGGGTCGATGCCCCGCAGCGCCCTCGAACTACCGACAATTAAAATATCCGGCGGTTTTTTGTGCAGGTGGATGTACTCTTGATAGCGCGCTATCTGCTCGTCAAGCTGCTGGCTCCTCAAAGTTGGGAACACCGCAGGAGCAGAAACATCAGCTACAGGAACGCTAGTATTTCCCGGTTTCGTAAACCCAGAGCCATTGAAAGCCTCTTGCTGGTTCGCCGGCGGCGACGGCTGCAACGGAATTTGAGGCAAATTTACCTCATCAGCAGGGGGAACGGGGTTCGGGGTTTCGTTCGGAAGTGGGGCTGTAACGTCGTCCACAGCCTTGGGAGAGGGATTTTGACAATTTGGGCCGCTGCAAACTTCCGAGGCGCTAGGAGCTTGACTGACAGTCGCAGATTGCAGAAATAGACCGAGGAGCCAATCGGTATTGAAAGTCAGCAGACAGCCGGCGATCGCCCAAATCAAAGCCATGCCGGCCGCGCGATCGGCTCTCACGCCTCCCGGCGCAGCAGCATTCGTTGACAAACCATCGTTGGGAACAAACAAACCCGAAGCGACAAGCGGTTGCACCGCAGCTTGAACTAACTGCTCGCCCAGATTGTATCCGGGGAGTCTGATTTTGAAGCGGGGTCGCCAGGAGTTGGGCGCCGGAGCATCGAACACCAAATTGTCGCCCAAACCCGAAAAACTCCCATCCTCCGCCGGCGCAAACTCCGGCACCGATTCCTTTTCCAACACAGCCAGTTGCGAGGGAGCCGGTGCGGGTGCCGCTGCTGATTCCTCGTCAACAGCCGTTCTGAGGTCAATTGCGTAGCGCCACAGCGGCACTTTCTGGCCCGCGCGGCGTCCGTAGACTCGCACCCCTGACACTCCCGGAATTTGTAACTGCCGCAAGAATTTAGCCACCGGCGGCCCGACCTTCGACTGAGAAGGGCAAGTCAGAGCTTCAGTCATGACGTGCAGCACGTCGGCTTTTTGCAGCACGACCGCCCGAGTCCCTCCTGTTTCCAGCTTGCGCCTGAGACTGGGGTTGAGCAACCTGTTCAATAAAAAAGTCAAAGCCAATTGGTCGCCCTCAGCAGCCAGCGTTCTGGTGCTCGCAGCCAAGTCGGGATGGTGGGCAGCAGGCAAGTCCACCCAGTCTATCCACACCGGCGACTCCGGCGCTGCCTGAGAGTCCTTGGCTGGTTCTACGCCGTAGATAGTAGCTGCGCGGATGCCTTGGGGCGCGAAGGAAGCCAACAAAGGGGCGATCGTGTCGGTGGTTTGCTGCTTGTCGGGGTATTCTTGCCGTTTAGTCTTTTGTCCTTTTTTGGCAGTTTTGCTGCAAAACAGGTGGAGGGTTGCTTCTTTGAGGGTGGCCCGCACTTCGACTCTCGATGCTGCCAAGTGTTGGTTTAGCAGTTTGGCGATCGCAGGTACGTCTCCCCACCTGGCCCATTCCTTGAGAATTTTGTCCGGCGAAGTCAAATCCACCCGCAGCACCCAGTCCGGCTTCGCTTCGCCGCTGACTTGGCTGCCGATTAATGCTTCCCCGAAATCCTCTAGTTGCAGTTTCCGCAGCCTGGCGGCGATAGGTTCTGCCAGCAAGGAAGGGTCGGGGCTGTAAGCTGACTCGCACAGCACCAGCAGCCGGCGTTCCTTGGGCTTGATATTTTCCGGCGCCTGAGCCGGCAGGTTTTCCCGGCTGCTTTTGAGTTCTTTTTCGCGAATGCTTACTTTCACCGAAACTCCCATCGGCCCGAGGATTTCGCTGAGATAGCTGGCGATCGCCTCTGGATAGCCCCGGCGCGCCAAAGTTTCCGGCGAAACCGTCAATGTTCCACCGCCATCGCCCTCGCCTGAGTCAGCTTCGGGGGATTGAATCAAAGCCACCGCGCCACGGTTCGCTTTCTGCTGCGGGGGAACGGCGGAACGGAAAACTTCCCGCGTCGCAGCACCCGAAGTGTCGATCGTCACGGCGGAAGTTTCAAAAACTTCTGGGTATGGAATCCGGGAGGCGACGGGCAGACTTTCGGCGTCAAAATCCAGTTCTTCCCGTACTTGCGGCGGGTGGGTCGATGTTTTTACAGCCTCTGGTGTCTGTTTGAGTTTGTGATTTTGATTCTTAAATTGGTCGAAAAATCCGCCTCTTTTAGGGCTGGCTGGCGGTTCGTCGGGGGAACTCGCTGGCGGCGGCACTTCGGCAACTTTTGGTTCCGGTTGCTGTGGCTGTGGCTGTTGCTGTCGCTGCGGACTGCTGCAATCGAGCCGGACTGTCCAGTCATTTTGTCGGGAACCGATTTTGCGACCGCACAGAAACAACTGGTAAATTTTAGGTCGATCGGGCAGCAGTCGCGTTAAATCAGTGTGTTCGAGCGCGTTGGTAAATCTCGCCGTCACCAATTCTTGAGACGGGCACTGCGCTGCTTCGCACAAAATGTGCAGGTGATTTCCCCGCAAACGCGCTTGTACTTGAACTTCGGGAAGCCCTAAAGCTTCCCCGGCCCACTGCGACGCGCTCGATCGATTGTCTGCCAATATGCTCCCGTTCGCATTCAACATGAAACTCTAAATTTTGCCAAAGCTGGTTTTGTTTTCTAGAAATAGCACAGTTACAGATTTTACAGACAATTATTTGATTTGCCGAGCCTAACCGTTTTGTCTGGTTTAAGCCATGCTGGACTTAGTGTCTTGCCTTGTATCCCCTCGGCTTCGAGCCGTTGGGGAATATTTTTTTGATAATACCTCGACATTTTGGCACAGATAGGTCCAACTTAAGCCAAGTAACAAGTTATTCGTCATTAGTCATATCGTTTCCGTTTGCATCCGAATAATAATTAGACCTCTCTCATAATTCTTGTGGAACAGGCATCCTGCCCGTTCAAGACAGGCTTTTCTGGAAATGTCTATTATTTTCCGACTGTAGTGCTGTAGTTTCGTCATGCTCCGCGGAGAGAGTCGCAGGATCGATATAATTCGGGAAGCATCCCGATTTTATACAAAGCGTTTTTTCAGAGTCCGAGCTTAAGATCTCGCGAGAAGATATTTATAGACTTGGCTGCGCGGGGACGATCGCTTGCAGGATATCATTCGGATATCACCGGATTTGATATCAGAAGTCATTAGTCAGAAGGCAGCGGTCAAGATGATTATTTGCCTTGTAAACTGAGGATTACGGATTGACACAGGAGAAATTTATGCCGTCAGAAAACCAAGACTTGCTCAAAACTAAAACACCTAACAGTCCAAAGTTGCCAGTTCCCTCAGACATTTTATTGAGCTTGGTCGCCTTACCCATGCTGGGCGGGTTGGTGGTGGCTAAAGCTGCTGCTGAGTTTGTTGCGTCGATCGGCGTTGAAAGCGAAGAAGTCTTTCGGGGTTCGCGCCTCCCCGTGCTCAACTTTCCTCAATCACACGACTAGAAAGCCCAAGGAAGGATGCTGCAGCTAGAAGTTTAATTTTTTGACCCCGCCTAAAAACGGATACCAGCCCCCGACTCCTGTCGTGGAGAGATAAAAATTTTCGACCCTAGTTCAACTTCCCAGATTTATCTTTGGAGTAAATCTAAAATTGTTCGACTGAGCGCGACTCAACTGACCGCTCGCCGAACCTCTCAGGCTGAGCGTCTAAAATCTAAAATCGCAAGTCAACAGATATGAAAGCTTGACAATAGGTACAATCTGTGGCCTAAGAATTAATCTTTCCTTATACTTTGTACATAAGTGCCTTCTACTTTCTACGTTGCAAGAAGTTGTCTCAAATTTGACTGCAAACAAAAGTGTTTTAGGCGAAACTAAACCATACAATTTTCTTGACACCCGCAGCTATTGAGGAACAGCCCGATGAGTTCAGTCCTCCAGTCTTCAGAACAGGCTATTGATGCAACATCTATTTCCCATTCTCCCGCTTACTCAAAATCAGACCTGTTTCTGCGCAATCGCCTCAAAGTAGTAGAGGACTTGTGGGAATCGGTGCTGCGACAGGAGTGCGGGCAGGAATTGGTGGATTTGCTCCAACAAATGCGATCGGTCAATTCCGCTGAGGGACAAGCCACTCACTTTCGCGACTCGAATGTCGTACAGCTAATCGAAAAGCTCGACCTTAACGCCGCCATCCGCGCCGCTCGGGCTTTTGCACTGTATTTCCAGTTAATCAACATTGTCGAACAGCACTACGAACAGCGAGACCAACAGCTAGCTTACGCTAGCAGCAACGACGCTGGGGGGCGGATGTTTTCTAAGCTGCCAGGACAAGCAACGGATGCCCCCGATCGCCCCCGGCATAGGGAAGGCCCAAGCCCCACCCAAACAGCTTTGAGCAATGCAGACAGCAGCGAGACGATCGCCCGAGATGCCGGCACTTTTCACCAACTGTTCCCGATGCTGCTGCGCTTGAACGTGCCGAGCCAGCAAATTCAGCGCTTGATCGATCAGTTGGACATCCGCTTGGTATTCACCGCTCACCCGACGGAAATTGTCCGCCACACGATCCGCACCAAGCAGCGGCGAATGGCGAAGATTCTCCAACAGCTAGACCAAGTTGACGAGAAATTTCAGGTGATCGGGGCCGACTCTCCAAGCCCCTATCCGGTGTCTTGCTGGGAAGCGGCGGCTCTCCAAGAGCAACTGATGGAAGAAATTCGCCTCTGGTGGCGCACTGACGAACTGCACCAGTTCAAGCCGACTGTGCTTGACGAGGTGGAGTACACTCTGCACTACTTTGATGAAGTCTTGTTTGATGCAATTCCAGAACTCTACCACCGACTCAAGCAAGCGCTGCACGCTTCTTATCCTTACCTGAAACCGCCGAGTTACAATTTTTGCAAATTCGGTTCTTGGGTAGGTTCCGACAGAGACGGCAATCCTTCTGTGACTCCGAAAGTTACTTGGCAAACCGCTTGCTATCAGCGCCATTTGGTGCTGTGTAAGTACATCAACGCCGTGAAGCGGCTGAACGAACTTTTGAGTTTGTCGCTGCACTGGAGCGACGTGCTGCCGGAATTGCTGGAATCTCTCGATCGCGACAAATCGGAATTCCCGGAGGTTTACGAACAATGGGCAATCCGCTACCGCCAAGAACCTTATCGGTTGAAGCTGGCCTACGTGCTGCAGCGACTGGAAAATACGCGCGATCGCAATTGGCGGCTCTACAAAGGAGACGAGTTGCAGCGGGAGCGCGAAGCTTTGTCAGAAAATCCCGGAATGACCGGCCTTTATCGATCGGGCGCTGAGTTTTTGACCGAGCTGAAGCTCATCGAACGCAATTTAGTGGAAACAGGTTTGAGCTGTCGGGACTTGGAAAATCTGCTCTGCCAAGTAGAAATTTACGGATTTAATTTGGCTTACCTAGATATCCGCCAAGAGTCAACAGTACACTCTGACGCTTTGAGCGAAATTGCTGAATACTTGCAAATTTTGCCCAAGTCTTACAATCAAATGTCGGAAGGCGATCGAATTATTTGGCTGGCAACGGAACTGCAAACTCGCCGCCCTTTAATTCCAGCAGAATTGCCCTTTTCTCCCAAAACTTGCGAGACGATCAATACCTTCCGGATATTGCGGCAAATGCACCAGGAGTTTGGCCCGGAAATTTGCCAAACTTACGTCATCAGCATGAGCCACGATGTCAGCGATTTACTGGCGGTTTTGCTGTTAGCAAAAGAAGCCGGACTTTACGATCCGGCGACAGGAATTAGCAGCATTCAAGTAGTTCCACTGTTTGAAACTGTGGAAGATTTGAAAAAAGCGCCGGAAGTAATGCAAAAAATCTTTGATTTGCCGCTTTATCGAGCTTTGCTAATAGGAGGATACGCGCAGGAAGTAGCGGAAAAAAGCGAAGAAAATATCCAATGTCCAATCGACACTCTCAAATTGCAAGAGGTGATGCTGGGCTATTCGGACAGCAATAAAGATTCTGGTTTCCTCAGCAGCAATTGGGAAATCCACAAAGCTCAAAAGGCTTTGCAAGTGGTTGCGGAAAAATACAATGTAGAGTTGCGGATTTTTCACGGCAGAGGCGGTTCTGTAGGACGCGGCGGCGGGCCTGCTTACAAGGCAATTTTGGCTCAGCCTGGAAAGAGTATTAGCGGGCGAATTAAGATTACCGAACAAGGCGAGGTTTTGGCTTCTAAATATTCTTTGCCGGAGTTGGCGCTTTACAATTTGGAAACTGTGGCGGCGGCGGTAATTCAAGCTAGTTTGCTGCACACTGGTTTCGATGGCATCGACCCTTGGAATGAGATTATGGAAGAGTTATCGGCGAGATCGCGATCGCACTACCGCCATTTAATCTACGAACAGCCGGATTTAGTTGATTTCTTCCACCAAGTTACCCCGATTCAAGAAATCAGCCAGTTGCAAATTAGTTCTCGCCCGGCCCGTCGCGGTGGCAAAAAAGACATCAGCGGTTTGCGAGCAATTCCGTGGGTGTTTAGCTGGACTCAAAGCCGCTTTTTGCTGCCTTCTTGGTACGGTGTCGGCACAGCTTTGCAAGAGTTTTTGCTGGAGGAACCGGAAGAACACATGAAACTTTTGCAGTATTTCTACTTGAAGTGGCCATTTTTTAGAATGGTAATTTCTAAGGTGGAAATGACTTTATCTAAGGTGGATTTGCAGATTGCAGAACATTACGTGCAGGAGTTAGCTTTGCCTGCTGATAAGGAGCGGTTTAAGGCTTTATTCGATCAAATTGCTGCCGAATTTCACTTGATTCGCGATTTGGTTTTAACGATTACTGGACACCAACGTTTGTTGGACGAAGATCCGGCATTGCAGCGATCGGTGCAGTTGCGAAATGCGACGATTGTGCCTTTGGGTTTGTTGCAGGTTTCGCTGCTGAAACGCTTGCGGCAGCACGGTAGTGGCGGGGTTCCGGGGGTGATTCACTCGCGTTACAGCAAGGGTGAATTGTTGCGGGGAGCTCTGCTGACGATTAATGGAATTGCTGCGGGGATGCGGAATACCGGCTAAGGAAATAGTTTTGAGTTTTGAATTCGTGGTGAGGTGCGCGCTTACGCACCTTGCTACTGCTAGTTTCAGAATTCAGGCGATCGCCCATTGTAGTCACAGCCATAGAAAACTGTTCGCTATCCTAGCTGAGATTTTTTATGTCTAAACGCAAACAGTCTGAAGGTTGTCGCCCGATGCTGCGGCGCACTTTTTTATTTTTAACCGGCATAGCTTTGGCGCGGGTTGCGGCTGACTATTTTGCGATCGCCCAAAACCGAGATAGTTTCTTGACTCTCGCTGGTCAACTGTGGCAAAAGTCACTCGCTTTTTTATCCAGTATACAATCCAATCAAACTCCTCAACCTCTGCCTAGTAATTCCATTCTAAAATCCGCAAAAACTCCTCAAACTCAGCCCAGCAATCCCATCGTTAAATCGCCGGAAACTCCTCAACCAAAGGCCGCGAATTCTCCTTTTGTGAAGTCTCAAACTCAAGTTATTAGACGTTCCGCTAATCAAGCAAAACCTGTACAACTCAGCAGTCAAAATCTAGCGGGCGCAAGTTTTTATCTGACAACTATTGACCTCGCCGACCCAGAAATTTATATCACTATTGGGTTAGCTAATGATGCAGCTTTTGCAAATACTTCTAAAGTAACGCGGGGTGACGAACCTTTTGAAAATATGGTGGCGCGTTACCGGGCTGCTGTTGTTGCTAACGGGACTTTTTTTGGTAAAGATGAGCAGAAATCTGTGCTGGGCAATATGGTGGCGGCGGGTAAGTTTCTCAAATACAGCCGATGGGAAAATTACGGCACGACTTTGGGGATTAAAGCGGGAAATCAATTGGAAATGGTGACGGCTAGAACTGAAGGTAAGCCGGATTGGAGTCAACATTGGTTTTCTCTGACTTGCGGGCCGAGATTGGTTAAAGGGGGGAAAGTTTGGCTGTCTCCTTTATCGGAAGGTTTTAAAGATTCTCATGTTTTGGGCGTGGGTTCGAGAACGGCGATCGGCTTTTCGGCTTCCAGAGATAAGTTATTTTTGGTAACTTTTTTTGACAGTTTGTCTTTGGAAGCAGAAGCTAAAGTTATGCAGGCGATCGGCTGTTTTGAAGCGATGAATTTGGACGGGGGCGCTTCGGTGGGTTTGGCTCATCAGGGGCAGATTTTATTGCCACCGGGCCGGAATTTGACGAATGTCCTGGTGGTTTACGATCGCGAAAATCCAGCGCCGGCTCAGTTAAAGGAGTCCTGGGAACGCTTTCAAAAGGGATCTCGACCTTCCCCCGATCCGTCCGTTTTTTTTGATTGATCTAGCAGAAGGAAGTTCGGCTTCCGTTGCACGCGATCGGGATGTAACGGATGGAAGAAAGAAGTCCGATGGAAGTCGGAATCGAGGGAGCATCGCGATTTTGGGTAGTGCTCCCGAAGGAAGGATGAGAGAATTAGAGATAATGCTATAACCAGTGCTGGGGATACGTCCTTTCTGCCGCTAAATTATTAAAGATGACGGCGCACAAGACCAAGATTATTGATCCCTCAAAAGCAGGTGTTAGCAAAAATTTCCAGTCTGGTTTGGTCATCATGACGACTAAGGCAACTGCTCCCGAAGGCGGATGTAGAGTTCTGGTAATCTGCATAATTCCGATCGCACTAGAAACAGCCATTCCCATCGCCCAGGGAGAAGAACCGAGAAAATGCACAATCATTAAACTGGTGAGAGCAGCTAAGAAATTGCCCCCAATGACATTCCGGGGTTGAGCCAAAGGGCTGTCAGGGACACCAAAGATCAGAACGCTTGTAGCGCCAAACGGAGCCATTAGTAAAGGAGTATTAGTTTTTAGAGCAAGATAGGACGTTGCAGTAATTGCCAAAAAACTGCCAATCAAACTCCAAAAAATATGCCGAGGATGAGGTCTGTCTATTGGGCAGGTCAATGGACACGATCGCCATCTCCCAAAGGTTTTAAACCAATAACTTTCCCATTTCAGTCGAATTTTTTTACTGTCAATCATAAATTAGGTTACTTGATAACCACGCTTCTTAAATTGTCTGAACTAACCTCCGGTAAAGTTAAGATATCATAACAATTGCTCAAAAAGTAGCTAAAGGCACAGATTTTTTACTTCTATGCCACTCAAGCAGCAGCTAACCACTCGCTTGGAACCCACTAGCAAGTTTGGTCGGTTTTGCAACAGACTTTATCGGCAGTCGCACAACTTCACCGTTAGCCGTCAGAGTTATTGATGAGGGTAAAGCCAGAGGTTACTTGTAAGGTGCGATGCCCAGTAAGCATAAATTGAAAGATCGCACCCACACTTTGGATAAGTCTCTAGGTCAGAATGCGATCGCCGTTTTCTGGTTAGTGCGTTGCCGTAGCCCGCCGCAGGCATCGCTCCCAAGCTTTGGATAAGCCTGTGGTTTAGCCCTGCGATCGCGCGATATATCCACAAGGCTCTCTCCCGAATTCACCATGATTTCCTCAGAAAGCCCTTAGATTTCCGGTAGTGGTAAAGACGAAAGGACAGTTTAACTGGCTTGCGTAGCATTGTAGTGATGGATGAACGTCCAAATTGCACCACTGTGGTTCTTTAACTTCTGGGAAAATGACAAGGTTTTTCTGACGAGTCGCTACAGGCGTTGTCGCCAAGTGCAGCTGAACCGTTCAATGTAGCTGGTTTTTCCATCTGCATCGTCAGACGGCGTTTCGGCTTTGGGCGCACTGGCACTTTTTTCTCCACCTGCTGGTATTTCGCGTTGACCTACTGTTGCAGCTAGAGTTCCGAAATCTGCAAGGCACGGAGGCATATATTTACCGGAATCCTGCACCGGGAGGCTATCAGTCTGAGATAGTTGTTGCAGATAATGCTGCGATCAGAATGCTAGCTTTTCCTGAGATTGAAATTAGTTTTTCAGAACTGTTTTTGCCTGTTTAGTTTGTGTTTGAGCTTTAACCGCAGATGGAGCCGATAAACGCAGATGGACGCAGATAAAGTGTTAAAACCAAGATGTTTGGGAGTGGTTTAAATTTCAAAGTCGTGGTAAAATGGAGAAATGAATTCAATGGCGTTTTATTTCAATTCTTGAATTATTAGACAAACTTCGGCAGTTATCCCCTGCTGAGAAGTTTCAAATAATGCAGTTCTTAATGGCTGAGTTGGCGAAAGAAGAAATGTTAAAACCATTAGATTATGGGGCGGATTATCGTGTTGGCTCGCCTTATAATTATGGTGATGCTGCTCAGAAATTAATGAGCTTATTAGAACAAGAAGAAGCGAAAGAAGAAAATAGGAAATGCTATTAGCTGTTTCACCAGAAAGCTATAATTGAGGAAATTATTTGTAATGTCAGAATTCTCTTTAGAAAATCTTTCTGAAAAAATACATTACGGCAAGACAAAAGATTATTTTCAAGAAGTTCTATCTTCGTACCACAATGGCAACTATCGTTCCGCAGTGGTAATGCTTTGGTCTGTCGCTGTGTGTGACATAGTTTATAAACTTGGAGAGCTTGTTGATTTATATGAAGACACAGTTGCAAAATCAATTCTTGATGAGCTTACAACATTACAAAAGGGTGATTCCAAATCCTCCTTGTGGGAAGTTAAACTGATTGACGATACCCGTGCAAAGACAAATCTGTTGGATAACTCAGAATATGAAAATCTGCGATATCTTCAAAAGCAACGCCATCTATCCGCTCACCCTATATTAGACTCAGATAAACAATTACATACACCTAACAAAGAAACTGTGAGGGCGCTGATTAGAAATACTCTGGAGGATTTGCTTATAAAGCCACCTTTCCACACGAAAAAAATAATTGACGAACTTGTAAAGAATATTGCGGAAGCAGCGCCAGCACTTAATACTAGACAAAAAGTAAAAAAATATCTAGAAAGTCGATATTTAAGTAAACTTAAACCTGAAGCTGAACTTTCTATTTATAGAAGTTTGTGGAAGTTTGTATTTAAGCTGGACAACGAAGATTGCACAAAAAACAGAGATATCCATTTGCAAACACTTGAGGTAATCGGAAATCGGAATGCCGAAACTATTCTCAACCTAATAAGAGGAGATAAAGACTATTATAGTAATGTTTCATTGATGCCGCTCATTTTGGATTATTTAGTATTTTATCTGTCAAAAAATCCTAAAATTTATGCTCTTCTTAATGAAGATGCGAAACTTAAAATACAGCATAATGTAGAAAATACTAAGACAAGCAAAATCTGTGGATGGTTTGTGAAGGAGAATTTAGAGCGACACTATGAAGACATCTTATCTTTAATAGAAAACGATATTGACTTCAATTTTAGGAAGGGACAATTAAAATTTTTGCTTGAGACACCTGATACAGAAGAGTGGCAACATTTATTTTGTCGCATACTATCTAGGGCTTGCTGAATATATCGATCGCACTTGATGTAGCCTGGGCTATGCGATCGCGAGAGCGAGGGTAAAGTGCAA